>JALEGM010000134.1 GCA_022763145.1 Aquisalinus sp.
ACAACTTCCTGACCATTAGGGCGACGTCGAATTTTTCTGATGATAAAAGTCATGATCGCCCTACCAGTAGAAGAATACGCTGAGAATATGGGCCGTCAGTGCAGCCAGAAGGAAAATCGTGGCTGGCACGTGAATATAAAGCCACAACTCAAGTAACGATTTGTATCTGATGTGTCGTCGCACGCGATTCAACATGACCGATTTCCGGTCAAGGATACTGATTGCAGAGCTCAGGTCTTCACCATACTGATCGACCATCGTAGAACCTGAACCTTCAGCAGCCTCACGTAGTTTAGCAAGTGCCCGCGCTGTCGCACATTTATTGACTCGCCCGGAAAGTCGCGTGAACAATCCGCCAGTGATCTTAGTGTCATTGATGGCTTTCTGCACATCAGCAACATACTGAGCGGATAAAGGCCGGGCAGCATCTTCAAGCTGATCATCAAGGGAGTTGAGCAACTGAATCATTTCAGCCTGAGTTGTCTCAGCTCTGTTCTCACTCATTGCACGTGGAATATTGGCATAGAAATAGATGCCAAAGGCGCCGGAAATGATAACCAGCATCATCAGCGCGTAAGCCAACGTGTGAATATTCCAGCCGAACTGAAAACCGGTATGCAAGGTTGCAATGACCGTAAGAGAAAGGCCCAGATAGACGTGTGCAGATGTCCAGCCCTTGAGGCTCCATTTACCAGCAGTTATCGCGCGTTTGCGAACACCGAGCATAGTAAGCCAAACGATCAGTAATGCCCCGATGGTACCAAGCGTATAGCCATACCAGGTCCCGCCATTATGACGTGGCGTCGGGTCAATCAGGAAATAGGCAACAATGGAAATGAGGCAGATAAAGAGCGCCCATTTCAAATACATAAAATTCTTGTGACGCAGGAAGCTCTCATGCTGGGCATCGTCACGGTGAGATCGCTTTTTACCGTTTTTCTGAGCCATTTCAGATTACCCCTTACGCTGCGCGACGTTGAGATATTGCTCCGGAGACACCCGGATCGCAGCGCCTGTCGGGCACGCTCTAACGCAGGCAGGCCCCCCCTTGATTCCCTTACACATGTCGCACTTCACCGCGACCTTCATGCCAGTTTTCTCTTCCTCGGAAGATACTTTGTTGACCCAAGCCTTGCTTGGCTGGCCTGGACCAGGACCAGCACCGAATAACAACCACTGCAAAAGGCCCGGTTTTTTCGGCGGCACACGTTCCATCTGGATCACGCCGTAAGGACAGTTACGCTGACAATTACCGCAACCAATACAACTCTCGTTGATGAAAACTTCCCCGTCCGGGGCACGGCGAATCGCGTCTGGTGGGCAATCTCCCATACAGTGCGGGTGCTCGCAGTGACGACACGACGTCGGGACGTGAATATTGGCGTAAGTCTTGCCGGCTTCACGGTCGAGACGAGAAATGCCCTGATGGGTTTCGGCGCAGGCAACTTCGCAGTTGTCGCAGCCCACACATAAGCTTTCGTCGATCAGAAGGGCGTCAGTCGCCTCACCCAGACCTTCTTCCAGTAGGAAATTGGCCACAGAGGAGTACATATCAACAACTGACCCAAAACCGCTTTTTTGTGATTCAATAAAGGAATTGACCTCACGCCGGGCAGCAATAGTCTCCTCAATCCGCTTGCGGATCATTGGGCGCTCTTCCATCATCGCACTGAAAATATCACCCTGCAGCTTGATGATTTCCGACTTGATCGTCGTGCGAACTGTCGCTGTGCGCTTACCCTCCTCGAACAGCGCCATCTCACCAATCAATGCACCCGCAGCGACATAAGAGATGAAGATCTCCTTGCCGCCAATATTCTTTTCAACGATCACACTGCCAGAGCGGATGATGAATACGTCTGTACTGACCTCACCTTCCTGAATGATCGTCTCGCCTGACTTCAACTCCAGCATCTCTGAAGTCTCTTTCAGTCGGTCGACCCACTCAGGCGAAATGTCATTCCCGAAAATTTGTTTTATCTGGCGCTCAGTTGCAATTTCATCAACCGCACGCTTCACCGCAGGGATGGTTGCGATCAATTTCTTAGCCGCTCGCGCAGGCATTTCCACCAAAATGGAAGGAGCGTCAGAGCGAATAGTCGCGCCACGACGACGCCCTGAAATCAGACCGATCTCACCGAATATCTCACCATCACCAAGAGGAACAACAATACTCGGGTCATTCGGATTGATCTCTACATTGACGGTGCCACCGACCACGGCGAACAGGGAATCGCCCAGTTCATTCCGCTTAAAGACAATATCGCCCTTCTTTTTGTAGTGCATGGTGGATTCAAGCATGAACTCACGCAACTGAAGGATAGAGACATCACGGAATATATCGACCTTGTTGCGCAGAATTTCCAACCATTCGGAAACCTCGTATCCACCAGGCAGATCCTTGAATATATCGCGCAGGATCGGTTCATCAGCCGGTTTCAGTTCAGTATTGCCGTTAATAAACTCGACAACATCATAGCCCTGGTTCGCACAGTGCTTGATCAACGGATAACCAGCCAATGCGCCAACGACGAAAATACCCGGAACTGTCGATTCAAATACCTCTGACAGAACTGGCAGGGCATCCCGGTCAGGTCCTGTGAATTCAATTCCGATATCCTCAACAAACTTGCGAGGTGGCGCACTACCCAGGCGCGCAATGACGCGGTCAACAGGCAACTCGGCCTGACCATCTGGTGTCTCCACCGTCATCACGCCTGGCTCAAGTTTAACCGGTGTGGTGCCAATCAGAAAGTCTAGCTTACCTTGCGCTTTAGCATCTTCAAGCAAAGATACGTTCGCAGGTTTGGAACGCGGAAAGCCGTTACTTCGCTGCAGAAGCACAACATTGTTGCCCTGGCTCACATCATCAGAAAGACCCAGCGCATTCTCGATGCCTGCGTCCCCACCGCCAACAACGATAATATTCTCGTCAAAATATTCTTTAGGGTCGTCGAGCTGATATTGAATAAACGGTAGATCCCCACCGGGGCACCTAAGCTTGTTCGGGTTGCCCTGCGTACCGATCGCCAACACCACATGCTCAGCCATGATCGTATCACCGGCAGCGGTTTCAATCTTGAAATTACCGCGCTCACCAGTGATTTTCTGCACATCGGCATTGTACTGAACGTTGGTCTGGTGAAAATCCGCTTCACTATCCCATGTACCAAGAATTTCTTCACGCGTACCGGCCTGAAACGAAATATCCGAACGCAGAACAAGAATGTCCGGCGTCGCCATAACGTATTTGCCTTTCTGATACTTGTAGATTGTATCGGAAAGGTGGTCAGTCTTTTCCAGCAATACATGTGACACGCCGAGCTTTGCTGCATGCACAGCCGCACTCAGACCTGCTGGACCAGAGCCAACGATTGCAATCTTGTAGAGTTGCCCCACTCGATGTCTCCCCTTCGTTCAAAAATACTATAACCAAAACAAATCAGGTTTGAAATAGCCTCACGCTGAAAAACTTTGGGATAATATCACTTAAAACGTCAAATGCGGTGTTAACAAAGTCCGAAGTCTGGGATATGTTGCATAGAGGTTCGAAGGGGGGCTCTTCATGAAACTGCGCATTTTGATGTTGGGTTTCCTCACTGCCATGCTCAGCAGTGGGGTAAGCGCACAGGAAAACACAACGCCTTACGTGGACGGATTGGTCCATGAAGGCGTTTTCTCTTGTAATGGATCAACATGTCACAGCCGCCCTTCCCCCACGGGTACGACCGTACGTCAGGATGAATTTGTTATCTGGCAGGACCAATCCAGCATCACAGGCGCGCATTCTCGCGCCTATAAAGTGTTGCTCAACCAGAAATCCCGCACCATCGCCAGAAACCTTGGTATTGGCCCTGCTCACGAAGCAGAGGAATGTCTGGCTTGTCATGCAGACTTTGTTCCTGAAGCACAGCGCGGCGAGCGCTTCGACATTACAGAGGGGGTTGGGTGCGAGGCTTGCCATGGTGGCTCTGAAAAATGGCTGACAAGCCATTACGCACCAGGACGCACCCATGCACAAAACATTGCTGATGGCCTTTATCCAACAGAAGATCCTGCGGCACGTGCGCACCTGTGCTTAAGCTGCCATCTTGGATCAGATCAACCCAACCAATTTATTACCCACCGCATCATGGGTGCCGGACATCCCCGAATTTCATTTGAGTTAGACCTCTTTACAAGTCTTCAGGAACATCACGACGAAGATGCAGATTACCGGGAACGCAAGACGTACTCCAATGGTGCCAAGGTCTGGGCTATTGGGCAGGCAATTTCTCTAGAGAACCAGTTGAAACTTTTTGCTGATCCGGATTTGGGGCGTAATGGGGCTTTTCCTGAACTCGTCTTCTTCGATTGCCACGCCTGCCATGTGACTTTTTCTAATGATCCCGATTA
>JALEGM010000135.1 GCA_022763145.1 Aquisalinus sp.
ACAGATAGGTCGCGCTGCGTTGGGACAGCGTGGCCCACGCGAAACTTTGCATATTTGATGCCGTAGTCAACGACTTATTGTGCAGATGCGAAGAAAACTGCCCACATATCCACAGTTGCGCGCTGAGTGCGGCGAACTATCTCTCCGTTCTCTGAAGATAGACGCCCATTTTCTAAGGTAATGTCTTGCGGACAAACCGCTTGACCGGCTTCAGGACAAAGCCTAGCTGGCTAAGGATGAGTAACGACAAGCCACAGCTCTCAACGTTGAGTGACGCCTCCTTGAAAGACTGGCTGATGCTGGGCGCATTGATCTTCATTGGCGGCTCTGCCTTCGTATGTATCAAAGCGGCAGTGGTCACCGCGGAACCCGGCGTTGTCTCCGGCATACGGCTTTGGGTCGCGGCACTTTTACTCTGCGTCTATTCGTATGCGACTGGCCGGCCCCTGCCCGGACTGTTCCAGATGAAAGAAGGCACGCGCAAGCTGGATGGGCGTTGGCGCTTCATGCTGGCAGGCGGACTGATTGGATATACTATTCCGTTTACGCTGTTTCCACTGGCACAACAGACTGTCGATTCGATGCTGGCCGGTATTTATATGGCTTTTATGCCTTTGCTGACGATTATCATGGCGTATTTCTTTGCCAAGGAATCATTGACTGTACCCAAAATCACCGGGTTCAGCCTTGGAACAATCGGCGTAATCTTCCTGATCGGCCCGGCAGCGTTGCAAGGAATTGGCTCCAGCGATGTGACTGCCCAAATCTGGCTGATTATCGCCAATATCTGTTACGCCATATATGCTGTGATGATGCGCTGGGCACCCGAAATGCCAGCACGCAGCTTCGCTGCCGGGACGCTGCTCTCTTCTGCTGTCTTCGCGACACCCCTGATTTTACTGTCAGGTCAGGAATGGTCTGGAACGACACCGCTTAGCTGGTTGGCCATGGTTTATCTCGGGATTATGCCATCTGGTATCGCGGCGATTGTGATTATCAACCTGATCCGCAAGAACGGTGCAGGGTTTATGGCGATGGCCAATTATGTGACGCCAGTGGTCGCCATTATCATGGGTATGCTGATCTACGCCGAGCCATTGAAGCCAACTTTCCTTATTGGACTTGCGGCTATTCTTGCCGGGTTGGCGATCAGCCGTTCCAAACATCTGTTTGGCCCCGGCATGGGGCTTCAGAAGCTGATCCGCCCGCGCAAATAAGTCACTGCCTGCCCACGCAGGATCACGCGATCTCCCTGAACAGTGCAATGCACCTTGCCGCCACGCGGCGATGCCTGGAACGCAGAAAGTTCTGTCTTGCCCAGTTTTGCGGACCAGTATGGCGCTGTCATACAATGGGCAGACCCTGTTACCGGGTCTTCCGGGATGCCAACACCTGGCGCGAAAAACCGGGAGACAAAATCAATCCCCTGATCGCCTGGTGCCGTTACCAGCAAACAGCCATTATGGGCGTGATGCCTGATCTGCTGGATACGGAAAATATCAGGTGTAAGAGAGCGGACGGTCTGCGCGTCTGGCAAGACAGCGAGCAGGAAAGCATCTGACAAGACTTCCACGGGGCGCGTGCCAATCGCCTGCTCAATAAGGTCAACCTGATCGATTGCCTCTTCCCGATTGAGATAGGCCGGAAAATTCATCATATACGAACCACCCTCGCGTGAAACAATCAGGTCACCGCTGCGCGTAGAAAATGTGATCTCTTCGTGCTGCTCGCCAAGCTCTGTGCAGAGAATATGTGCTGTTGCCAAGGTCGCGTGACCACACAAATCCACCTCCGCCCCGGGGGTAAACCAGCGCAGATCATATCGCCCCTCCCCACGACGGATGACATAGGCTGTTTCAGCAAGATTATTTTCAATTGCGATGGCCTGCAAAGTTTCATCAGGCAACCAGGCCTCTAGCGGCATAACCGCTGCGGGGTTACCTTTGAACACTTCGTCCGTGAATGCATCTGCCTGATAGAGATCGTATTGAGTCATTAAGATCGAGCCACCGTCACTTGCTTAACAAGTGCCGGCTTATAATCTTTATCTACAATCGTTGAAACCTCATGATACTCAGTTGTCACCGCGTCTTTATCGAGGCTTACCAGCATCCAGCCATGTCCGTCGGGTTTGAACCAGTCAACTTCCTTATTGGCATCAGCAAACTGCTGCCCAAGGTCTGGTACGTTACTGATATAGCTACCAAGCCCCGGTGATGTAACGGACGTAGTGCCGAATTCGACACCTCGCTCATTGCCGCTGCTGTCATATAATGTATTAGCCCAGGCCGTGTGGGTATCGCCGGTTAATGTCACGAGGCGCGCACCAGCTTTACGCGCCGCTGCATAAAGACGTTCACGCGCAGCCGGGAACCCGTCCCAGGCATCCAAATTCCAGGGCACCTGCAACTGGGAGAACTCCACAACGCGTGCCGCATATCCCTGCAGGCCTGCTTTCTGCTCAGCGCTCAGAGTCTTGTCAAAGCGCGGCGGCGTCACCTTCGCCATAATGACCTGGTTGGCAAGCACCTGCCAGGATTTGCTCCCGGCGGAAGCCTCAAACCCTTGAGCAAGCCACTCTTCCTGCATCGCCCCCAACATGGTGCGGGCAGGATCTGCAACCTGCTGCATTGTCGCCATGGCAGCTGCCGGTATTTCAGCTGGCGACTTGTCCGCAAGGACAGCCCCCCAGCTGATTTCATCCGAGCGGCCAGTCAGGCGGCTTTCCAGACAGAACACCGTTGCGACATCACCAAAATCAAACTTGCGGTATATGCTTTCGCGCGGACGACCCGGTTCCGGATCACGAACCGGCATCCATTCCAGATAAGCTTTTGTGGCAATCTGCTTACGGACGGTCCATTCGCCCTCACCGTCATTATGGTTCTGGGCACCTGTACGGTAGGAATTATTTGTACTCTCATGATCATCCCAGGTGCAAAGCCATGGGGCTGCAGCGTGGGCAGCCTGCAGATCTTCATCGCTTTTATATTGCGCATGACGCTCGCGATACTCTTTCAGGGAAATTGTTTCTGTTGACGGGTTATGGTTAC
>JALEGM010000136.1 GCA_022763145.1 Aquisalinus sp.
CGCAATGGAGGCATGATCTAGACCTGACCGGTAAGAAGGTTGCCGTTATCGGCACTGGTGCAAGTGCCATTCAGTTTGTCCCGGAGATTGTCGATACAGTTGGTGAGCTGAAAGTGTTCCAGCGCACAGCGCCATGGGTATTACCTCGCATGGAGCGCGAGTTTACAGAGAATGAGCTGGAGGCATTCCGGAATCGACCAGCCCTTTCACGGCTGGTACGGCGCTGGCTTTATTGGCGTTCAGAGATGCGCGCCATTGGCTTTTTCCGCCACCCGAACCTGTTGCGCATTTTTGAGTGGATGGGTAGGCGACACCTGAAAGCCCAGATCGAAAATGAAGAACTGCGCGAAAAGCTGACGCCAAATTTCCGTTTCGGCTGCAAGCGTCTGTTGATGTCTAATCAATGGTATCCCGCCTTAAGTAGAGAAAAGTCAGAAGTTGTCACCGCACCAATTAAAAGGATTGTGTCTGGTGGTATTGAAATGGAAGATGGTCGCCTTATCGAAGCGGACGTTATCATTATGGGGACCGGTTTTCAGGCGACTGAACCAATGCCCGGCATCAATGTCACGGGGCAAAATGGGCGCGATCTGCATGGTGAGTGGGGAGAGAAGGGCGCTGAGGCTTATATGGGGTCCAGTGTTGCCGGATACCCTAATCTTTTCATGCTATTGGGTCCAAACACGGGACTCGGCCATAACTCTGTCGTCTACATGGCTGAGGCACAGATCGAAGGTATCATCCGCTTGATAGAGACGGCTAAAGAGCAGGGCACGCCTACAATTGAGGTAACTGAAGAAGCGCAAGCTGTTTTCAATACCGACTTGCAGGAGCGACTATCAAAGTCTGTCTGGCAGACGGGCGGCTGCGATAGTTGGTATAAGACAGCCGACGGTAAGAACACTACGATCTGGCCAGGTTATACGTTCGATTTCAGGAAACAGGCAACAAGTTTGCCTCTCAGTGCTTTTCATCTAACAGCAGCGGATTTTTCTGCTGATACATCAACGCAGGCTGCGGAGTAAAAATCAGTGACCCCAGGAACAGAATATCATGCCTTGAAAGCCATCCTTGCGTTACCGGAGGGTGTGAGAAAAACCTTGTTCAAGGAAGAGCCGGTGATCGTACGCGGATCAGAGATTGATCCTCATACCCGTACACTTCTGCGCCTGATTGAAATTCAGAAGCGTTCAACGATAGATGAAATTGGCAAGGCGAATGGTGCTCCGGCAGCACGCGCAGCCTATCGGCATTATTATAAGATGGGTGCCTGGCAATCGCGTAAGCTGCCTGTGGTAACGCAAAATGTCCTCGTCCCCGGTAGTAAAAATGATATGCCCGCGCGCCTTTACCGACCGGAAAACAGCGTAAGCGATGGATTGCTGATCTACATCCACGGTGGTGGTGGTGTTATTGGTGATATTGAAGCTTACGATTATTTCAACCGTTACCTTGCAGACTATCTCGGGTGTGCAGTGCTGTTTCCAGACTATGGGCTGGGACCCGAAAACCCGTTTCCTGCCGGGGTAGAGGACTGCATCGCGATGACTCGCGCGCTGCCTGAGCTGGCTCAGCGCTTTGCCATAAACAAAGATAAGATCATCATTGGTGGCGAAAGTGCAGGGGCGATGCTCTCGGCTATCTGTGGCCATGAAGCAGCCCGGGCAGGAGTTGAACTAAAGGCTCTGTGGCTTTTGTTTGGTGCGTACGATGAGCTTGCCAGCGACAAGTATGCGTCCATGAAAGACTACGGCACCGGTTTCGGCCTGTCGCAGGATCTTATTGACTGGTTCAGTGAGCAGTATTTCGCCAATGGCAACGAGCAACTCGAGTCTTATCCAATGCCAATTGATCTGCCAGACTTGCAGAAACTACCCAAATCCCTGTTGCGCGCAGCTGAATATGATCCGCTATTCGATCAGTCCCCGGCATTTCTGGAAAAAATTCAAGGCCTGGAAGTGGATGTGACATATCGCGTCGCGAAGGGACTGCTGCACGGTTACACGAATCTGTTCGAATTGATCCCGGCGGCTAAAGCTGCGCTGGATGAAGACCTCGACTGGATCAAGGGTGAACTCGCCAGCTGATCTGATTGTACTTACCGGTTCAGTCTACCTTCAATCAGCTCATCAACAATCGCTGGTTCCGCCAGCGTAGATATATCGCCCAGATTACTGAACTCATTTTCAGCGATCTTGCGCAGAATACGGCGCATGATTTTTCCGGAGCGGGTTTTGGGCAGGCCCGGTGTAATCTGGATAAAATCAGGCTTGGCAATCGGGCCGATCTCTGTGCGCACTTGCTGGATCAGCTCTGCCACCAGTGCGTCAGAACCCTCTATGCCTGCGTTGAGAATGACATAGGCATAGATACCCTGGCCTTTGATATCATGAGGCACACCCACAACAGCTGCTTCTGCCACATCTTTATGCGCGACCAATGCACTTTCAATTTCTGCCGTCCCCATCCGGTGTCCGGAAACATTCAGGACATCATCCACTCTGCCAGTAATCCAATAATAACCATCTTCATCGCGGCGCGCGCCGTCACCAGTGAAATAAAGACCAGGATAAGTTTTGAAATACGTGTCAACAAAGCGTTGGTGGTCACCATAGACAGTACGCATTTGTCCGGGCCATGACGCCTTGAGTACAAGATTGCCCTCAGCCGCTCCTTCAAGGAAGTTGCCATTCGCATCAACAAGGTCAGGTTGTACACCAAAGAACGGTCTGGTTGCTGACCCCGGTTTCAATGCGGTTGCGCCGGGCAGGGGCGTAATCAGAATACCACCTGTTTCTGTTTGCCACCATGTATCTACGATCGGACATTTCTCTTCGCCTACCACCCGGTGATACCAGAGCCACGCTTCAGGGTTGATAGGTTCACCGACCGTCCCCAAGATGCGCAGCGAAGACCTGTCATGCTGCGTGACAAAGTCATCGCCTTCACGCATGAGTGCGCGAATGGCAGTAGGCGCGGTGTAGAAGATATTCACCTTGTGCTTCGCCACAACCTGCCAGCAGCGCCCGGCATCCGGCCAGGTCGGCACACCTTCAAACATCAGCGTTGTCGCCCCATTTGCGAGGGGACCATAGACAATGTAACTGTGCCCGGTCACCCAGCCGACATCTGCCGTACACCAGTAAATGTCGCCTGGTTTATAATCGAATACCAATTCATGTGTGAAAGAGGCGTATGTGAGGTACCCGCCTGTCGTATGCATCACACCCTTCGGCTTTCCGGTAGAACCGGATGTATAGAGAATGAACAAGGGGTCTTCTGCATTCATCACCTCTGGTTCACAGTCCGGGTGAACATCATTCATGGCTTCGTTCAGCCACAGGTCGCGACCTGATTCAAATCCGACAGCGCCATCAGTATGCCGCCAGACCAGAACTGTCCGTACCGGATGGTCCTTGATCTCAAGGGCCGCATCGACATTCGCCTTCAGCGGCACTGTTTTGCCACCGCGTACAGCTTCATCGGCTGTGATGATGCAAGTCGCGCCACAATCTTCAACACGCGAGGCCAGAGCCTCGGGAGAGAAACCGCCGAAAACAACAGAATGGACTGCGCCTATCCTTGCGCAAGCAAGCATGGCATAAGCTGCTTCGGGGATCATAGGCATATAGAGGATGACTCTGTCACCTTTTGCCACGCCGCGCGCTTTCAACACATTTGCAAGGCGACAGGTTTGCTCGTAAAGATCAGCATAGGTGATATGTTTAGATACAGAAGGATCGTCTCCTTCCCAGATAATTGCAGTCTGGTCAGCCTTGTCTTTCAGGTGTCGGTCAATACAGTTGACAGCTACATTTAATGTGCCGTCTTCAAACCATTTGATGTGCAGATCGTTTTCATTATAGGAAACGTCCCGCACCTTGCTGAAGGGGGACATCCAGTCGAGGCGGCCCGCTACATCTGACCAAAACCCTACAGGGTCAGTAATGGAGCGCTCATACATCTCTGCGTATTTTTCAGATGTGATGTGCGCCTTCTTCTGAATGTCCGGGTTTACGCTGATTGTCACAGCGTCTTGGGAGTCGGCCATCGTCACCTCCTGATTATAAAATTAATGCTCTCTCAGATTGGAAAAGCCTAACGCATTTTTAGCTATCTACAAGGGGGGACACCCTCTAATGCTGCCAGTCAGGGGCGCTCCAGGAAGGTATCAATAACCTTCTTCGTGCCAGCTTTCTCAAAGGCAACTTCAAGTTTGTTCCCCTCTATCATTTGTACTTCTCCGTAGCCAAATTTCTGATGGAACACCCTCTCGCCAGTTTTGAAACTGCTACTGCCTGGTGTTGAGGTCGCGATTAATTCCGCCTTGCCTTCCAGTGCTGGGGGGCGACCACTCTGTCTTTTTGCTTGACGTGCTCGCTTCCAACCGGGGTTATCATAATAACTTTCTTCTTCCATCTTCATACCAGAAAAGCTGGAATAGGCAGCAAGGTCAGAAGCCGCAGCACCGTATAATCCAGGCTCTGACATTACCTCCACATGACTTTCCGGTAACTCGTCAATGAACCGAGAAGGCATGGCGCTCTGCCAGCGACCGTACACCTGCCTGTTGGCGGCAAAGGAAATGCGACAGCTTTCCATGGCGCGGGTGATGCCCACATAAGCGAGCCTACGCTCTTCCTCCAGTCCTTCATTGCCATTCTCATCAAGTGATCTGGCGGAAGGAAAAATGTCCTCCTCCCAGCCTGGTAGAAAGACAACAGGCCATTCAAGCCCTTTGGCAGCATGGAGTGTCATCAACCAGATCTGTCCACCTTCTGTGGCCTGGTTGATGTCCGAGACGAGTGAGACATGATCGAGATAGCCTTCCAACGTATCGAACTCTCCTGCGGCGTTGACCATCTCTTTGAGGTTATCAAGCTTGGAAGGGGCTGTCGGGCTTTTGGAATTCTTCCAAAACTCTGTGTAACCGCTTTCTTCGAGCACAATCTCCGTGAGTGTCGCCGGGTCCGTGTCTCTTGCTGCGTTAGACCACCGCTCCAAGGCATCGAGAAATGCTGCTAACCCTGAGCGCGCTTTTCCCTTTAGTTCATCTGTCTCCAACGCGATGCAGCCTGCTGCTGCTAGGGAAACACCGGCGCGTCGTGAAATGATTTCGAGTGCCTGAACGGCCTTATCGCCAAAGCCGCGTCTTGGTTTGTTCACAACGCGTGAAAATGATAAGTCATCATCCATGTTTCGTACAAGCCGCAGATAGGCGAGTGTGTCACGGGTTTCTTCACGCTCATAAAATCGTGGGCCGCCCACCACCTGATAGGGGAGGCCTGCCAGATTGAATCGTTCTTCAAAGCTGCGCATCTGGAAAGACGCACGCACCAGGACAGCCATGTCAGATAGGGAACGGCCTTTGGACTGCTCAGCCTCAATATCATCGGTTATCGTTCTGGCTTCTTCTTCACCATCCCAGACGCCGCGTAACTGAAGTTTTTCGCCCCCATTTTGTTCGGTCCAGAGAGTTTTACCAAGGCGAGCCTTGTTGCTTTCGATCAGGCCAGAAGCAGCGGCGAGAATGGGGGCTGTAGAGCGATAATTCTGTTCCAGACGTATGACTTTTGCACCTGGAAAATCCTTTTCAAATTTCAGGATGTTTGCGACTTCCGCACCACGCCAGCCATAGATAGACTGGTCATCATCACCAACGCAGCAGATATTGCGATGTTCTTGCGCCAGCAGCCTGAGCCAGAGATATTGTGCGACATTTGTGTCCTGATATTCGTCCACCAGCATGTAACGAAATTTACTCTGATACTTTTCCAATATGTCTTTATGCGCTTGGAAAATCGTCAGATTATGTACGAGCAGGTCCCCGAAATCAGCAGCGTTTAATGTTATGAGCCGCTGCTGATAATTCTTGTACAATGTAATGCCTTTTCCGGAAGCAAAAAAATGAGCCTCATTACCTGGTACTTTGTCGGGCGTTAGTCCACGGTTTTTCCAGTCATCAATAAAGGCAGCGAGACCTCGTCCTGTCCATCGCTTTTCATCAAGCCCTTCTGCTTCAATAACCTGTTTGCACAACCTGATCTGATCATCTGTATCAATAATCGTGAATGAGGGTTTCAGACCGACCAGCTCAGCATGGATACGGAGGATTTTGGCGGCAACAGAGTGAAACGTGCCAAGCCACTGCATACCTTCAACGGTATCTCCTATGAGTTGCCCGACCCGTTCCTTCATTTCGCGGGCTGCCTTGTTGGTGAAAGTCACGGCTAGTATTTGCCATGGCGCGGCGCGGCGTGTTGTGAGCAGATGTGCGAGGCGCGTTGTCAGAGCGCGGGTTTTACCAGTGCCTGCTCCGGCAAGGACGAGAACAGATCCATCTGTTGTAACAACGGCCTCACGCTGCTTGTCATTCAGTCCGTCGAGGTAGCTGGCAGTGTTGTTTATGGCTGGCGGTTGCGCAGCGGCCATAGCGCGCGCTGAAAGCGAGGTATTTCCTGTCATTCAGTATATATAGCGCGAAAGAACGATTCTGGAACAGCGGTTAACGCTGTGAAACGAAAACCGGCATCCCGCCTTTCGGACGCAGGGTGACGTTCATTTGCGGCACAATTTCGTGGGTAGCGTCGCGCTCAAACCGAAACTGCCGCGTTAAGGTTGCCAGAATTGTCACCGCTTCCATCATAGCGAATTTGAGGCCAATACAAATGCGAGGGCCGGCGCCAAATGGCAGATATACAAAACGGTCACGCTCTTTGATTTTATCCTCTGTAAATCTTGCCGGATCGAAAGTGTTTGGTTGATCCCACAAAAATGCGTGGCGCTGCATAGGATAGACGGCTATTGCCACATGATCGCCGGGTTTCAGATGATTGCCACCGATTGTCACTGGTGCGATGACTGAGCGCGGAATAATGCAGACCGGTGGATATAATCGCATCGCTTCCATAACCACCCGCTCATGCAGATCGAGGCCTGCGAGATGGTCTGCATTGATTGGCTCTTCACCGGCGACAGTGTGTACTTCCTCAGTTAGCTGGTCTTGCAGTTCCGGCATCTGACTGAGAATGGATATGGTCCATGACAATGCCACGGCCGTTGTTTCGTGCCCTGCGGCAATGAACGTGATGAGATTATCCAGAAGTTGCTGATCAGTCAGGCTTTCGCCTGTTTCAGGATCTGTTGCACTTATCATCATACCAAGCAGGTCGTCTCCCGGGTGATCCTGTTGCTGACGGTTTCTGATCTGCTCGGCAGCAAAAGCACGAATACGAGCGATGGCTTTCTTGCCTTCATTGATGCCTGGATTTGCCAGAATGCGCGGTATCCAGTCCGGCGCGTCCAGAAGGTCCAAAAGGTTGAATTTGCCGACTGTCTGAAGATACTTTGTAATGTCGTCGGCTAGCTGAGTCTGGCTGTAAGCCTGATCTCGGCTGTCACCAGAAAGTAGCGTCGCCTCGATAATATCATATGTTGCTTTGATCATCTCCTCGTGGATGTCGATGCGACAAGATTGATTGGTGTTACGAATAGCCCGGCCAATCCGCTCTGCCGTTTCGCGCGCAGAGGTTTCCATGGTGGGTACCATGCCGATGAGCGCTTCATGACGAAAGGCAGGGGCCGCGGCACGTCTTTGCCGGCGCCAGACCGCGCCTTCTGTTGTCAGCAACCCTTCGCCGACAGCAGGCTTCAGCAATCGGTCCTGAATGTAGGATTTCTTGAAACAGTCGGCATCTGTCAGCAAAATCTGCTTCGCATATACAGGGTCCATAACCTGCATAAAAGTCCGCTTGCCTGCCTTCATGGTGAAAGTCCGATTATGGAAGAAATACTCTGACCACATCTCAATCGGATTTTTGAGTGTGGCTGCATAGGCCGCGAATAGTCCTCCGCCATCCTGTCGGCGGTCAACAGTCGGTGGTTTAAACTCCTTTACAGCAGGTGTCGCAGACATCACGTTCTCCTGTCGTGCGTTCATGCCTCATTATAAATAGGCGTATTTTGATCTAATTGAAGACTTGGAACTGCAGAAAGCTTCCCTCTGGAAAAATTCCCAAAAACCTTTATGTTTCATAGTGGGCGTTAAGGGAAAAGGGGTTTTGCAATGCACAAATTGCCAGTGGGCGACACAGTCATCGGTGCAGTTAAGTTTGGTTTTCAGAACATGTTTACGACCATTCGGCTTGGATGGGTCGGTCTTTTATTATCCATTATCCTGATTGGGATTGTTGGTGTTCTAGCCTTTGGCGGCATGGATTTTTCTGTGTTCGAAGACCTGGAAGACTGGGATTATAATACAGCAGATGAGAACATGGCTGCACTCCATGCTGTCTTCAGTATTTATGGGGGCATATTTCTCGCAATCCTGATCGCTTCAATAGCATTTGTACCGCTGACAGTCATCCTGATACGGATGGCCGCAGATGTCGAAGAGGCGCCAGGGGGTATCGGATACTTCCGTCTTGGTGGAACCGAATTCCTCTATATTCTTGGTGGGATTGTTTCATCAATACTCCACTCGCTGGTCGCTTTTCTGGCTTTGATACCCGCACTCGCCGCGTTTGGCTGGGGGGCTATTATCAGTTTTGCGGATGGTTCTGATTTCGAAGCCGCCCTTGATAACAGTGCTCTCGGGCTGGGCGGTGCAGCAGGAATATTACTCCTGATCGTGGGGATCGTTTTAATCATCTGGTTTGCAATTCGTATGACAACATTCCTGCCAGCTATTGCCGCTGAGGGCGGCTTCCCTCTGTTCAAGGCCCTGAAAATGACCGGCAAGAATGTCTGGCATATTATCGGTGCGTGGATACTGTTCATCCTGTTACGCTATGCAATTGAAATTGGTGTGACTATAGGGGTTGTTGCCTTATTTTTGCTCTTTGCATTTCTGACACAAGCTGCCGGTGCAGAGGCGGAAGTGTTCGGCATGGTGATTATAGGGCTAGGCGTGCTTCTTGGCGCGTTCGTGTTCTTGCTCTACCTGATGTTTACCATCGCGTCAGGCATTGCATTCCCGGCAAAAATCTACAGCAATTTGAAGCAGAACGCTTAAGCCGGCGTGCCGGTAAGGGAGTACTGCGCGGCGGTGCTCCCTCGTTTTATTTGCCAGCAGTCTGATCGAACTGCATACAGCCGAAGATGTTGCCTTCGGTGTCCTTGAAATAGGCAAGCCAGCCTGTTTCGGGGATTGGCATCTTATCGACAGTTTGAATGCCGCCGGCGGTTTTGATCCGCTGTGCATAGGCATCAAGGTCATCTACCTGAAGGGTACAGACATAGGAGTTGACCGCGGCACCTTCCACAGGGGCAGGGCCCATCCGTTTCATCAACCCACCATTCAGGCCGGGCTCACTATCCGGGCCAGTCTCGATGCCCCAATAAGCGGGCTCCATGTTGCCGAAGCTGGTAAATTTCCAGTCAAACACATCATTATAAAAACTGATCGCGCGTTCCGGATCGTCTGCATGTATTTCGAAGTGAACCGGGCGGGGCATGGCGACGCCTTTCTAAAGCTAATCAGCTGCTTTCAGCCAGCAAACTCAGTTGCTCGATAGCCGCTGTGGTTTTTGCCTGAACCTTGTCGGTGAGGGGGGTGGGGTAATCACCCGTGAAACAATGATCAGTAAACGCTGGATCATCATCATCGCGGGGGCCCTTGCCAAATGCCTTGTAGAGGCCATCGAGGCTCAGAAACTCGAGACTGTCTGCCCCTATAATATTCCTCATTTCCTGCACAGAATGACTTGCAGCTAGCAATTCATCTCGAGATGGCGTGTCGATGCCATAGAAATCCGGGAACTTGATTGGCGGGCAGGCGATGCGGAAGTGTACTTCCTTAGCACCGGCATCGCGCAACATGCGGGTAATTTTGCGTGAAGTTGTACCCCGGACCAGACTATCATCCACTAGAACAACCCGCTTACCTGCAATCGCGCCGGCGTTAGCGGAGTGCTTACGGGCGACGCCCATTTCGCGAATCTTCTGTGATGGTTGAATGAAGGTTCGCTCTGCATAGTGGCTTCGGATAAGCGCCATCTCAAAGGGCAGGTTGGCTTTTTGACTGAAGCCGACAGCCGCCGGGACTCCGGAGTCAGGGATTGGCGAGATAATATCGGCATCAACGGGTGCTTCTTTGGCAAGTCGGCGCCCTAGGCGTTTGCGCATTTCATAAACGCTATCACCGTCAATAAAGGAGTTGGGTTTGGCAAAGTAGATCAACTCGAAAATACACGGGCGAGCATGGGTTGGCTCGGGCGTGATCTGGCGACTTTCAACGGTGCCGTCCGCATGACAGATTACAGTTTCACCCGGGCGAACGTCGCGCACATATTCAGCGCCAATAAGGTCAAACGCGCAGGTCTCTGATGCCAAAACCGGTGCATTACCGAGTTTACCCAAGACCAATGGGCGGATACCGAGTGGGTCACGGATACCAATCAGGTTATTTTGTGTCAGGATTGCAAGCGCATAAGCGCCTTCTACTTCCGCAAGGCTGTCGATCACCTTATCGACCATCGTCATACCCCGCGACAGTGCGGCAAGCTGGAGAAACAGCTCGGAGTCCATTGTGGTCTGGAAGATACAGCCCTTGCGGATCAATTCTGCACGCTTGGTACGACTGTTGGTGAGGTTTCCATTATGGGCGATGGCCAGACCGCCCCGATCAAGATCCGCGTAGAGAGGCTGGACGTTGCGGATCACCGTATCGCCTGTTGTTGAGTAGCGCGTATGGCCGATACCAGCGGTGCCCGCGAGACTGTCGAGTACTTTCTCGTCGGACATCCGGGCACTGACCAGGCCCATGCGCCTCTCAGCGTGAAACTTCTGACCGTCCCAGGTAGCAATGCCAACCGCTTCCTGGCCACGATGCTGCAGCGCATGCAGACCAAGTGCAACTTTGGCACTGGCATCCTCATGGCCAATGATGCCGAAGATGCCGCATTCTTCTTTCATTTTCGGACCGCCGCCATATAGGTCATTGAGACCGGAGGAGATCTCCCTCACGCGGGAATGCTCGCGCTTCAGGAACCGGGCAACCTGTGAGTTCTTATTCACGTTCAGTACTCCCCTCCAAATGGTAATGCTTCAGCGTACTGCAGGTATGTTTTTGACTGAAGGGCGGCTTCTGCGCCTGTTTCCAGCCCAAGGTTTTCCAGAATATCAGCGGCACTCTTGGCAAACCCGGAAGTCAGCGATCCATCCAGCGCTTCCGGTCTTCTGTCCGCCTCGAAATAGTAATCAAGTGCAAGAAAGCCGAGTCCGACGATCATCCAGCCGCGCAGGAAACCAAATATGCCACCAATGATCCGGTCAATCCTGCCTGGCGTCTTCCCGAGCAATTTACTCAAGATAAGACTGATCGCGATGTTGATCACCAGGAAAAAGCTCGCAAAAAGAATTGTAATCAGCAGCATATTGGTCATCAGCGAGTTGCTGAGGCCGGTTATGCTGGCCAGCGGACCTGCCAGCCAGAAGGCCAGAAAAGCAGCCAGGCCAAGGGCCGTAATTGTTGTCATTTCCCGTGAGATACCGCGAAAAGCGGCGAACAGGATTGATAATCCCATAATGAGAATAACAATGAGATCAAACCAGGTCATCAGCCGCGCCCAATTCCGCTGTCCCCTGCGGGCTTCCTAGCCTGTTTGCCAGATCAATGCCACAACTGAATAACATATCTGTCATAAACTCAGTTCTGCTTCATCCAGCGTACAAAATCGTCCAACGCCCCAAACTTTTTTAAGGATGGCTTGTCAGGGATATTCGCCGGCACAATGGCGCGGTGAAAGCCCAACTTTTCGGCTTCGCTCAATCTGGCATCAGTTTGCGGGACGGGCCGAATTGCCGCTGACAAACTCACTTCGCCAAAAATGGTGGTCTCACTGGGTAGCGGTGCGTCAAAGAGCGAGGAGACAAGCGCAGCCGCAGCCGCAAGGTCAGCGGCTGGTTCAGTGATGCGCATCCCGCCTGCCACATTGAGAAACACATCGTAACGACCGAAATCGAGGCCGCATCGTGTATCGAGTACGGCCAATAACATTGAGAGACGGGCGCTATCCCAGCCGACGACGGCCCGGCGTGGCGCTCCGAGGCTGGATTGGCTGACCAGCGCCTGAATCTCGACCAGTACAGGCCGTGTGCCTTCTACACCTGCAAAGACCGCAGAGCCGGAGACAGGCTTTTCATGTTCTGACAGGAACAGGCGGGAAGGGTTAGGCACTTCCTCAAGGCCCTTGCCGGTCATTTCAAAAACACCGATCTCATGCGCAGCGCCGAACCGGTTTTTTACAGCGCGTAAGATGCGGAAAGCCCGCCCGGTCTCGCTTTCAAAATACATGACCGCATCAACCATGTGTTCGACAACCCGCGGCCCTGCGATCTGACCGTCTTTGGTCACGTGACCAACAAGCAGCAACACTGTCTCGCTGCCCTTGGCAAAGCGCACCAGCTCCTGCGCACAGGCGCGCACTTGTGTCACAGTGCCTGGTGCCGCGGGCAGGGCATCGGACCAGGTGGTCTGGATTGAATCCATGATGACCACATCCGGCTTTTCAGCCTTTAAGGTCGCCAGTATGTCCTTGAGCGACGTGGCAGAAGCCAGATGCACAGGCGCATCGGAAAGCCCAAGACGCGCGGCCCGCAGGCGGATTTGCGCAACCGCTTCTTCGCCAGAGATATAGGCGACTTTCGTCCCGGCATTGGCTAGCCCGGCTGCAACCTGTAGAAGCAGCGTAGACTTGCCGACGCCAGGGTCGCCGCCGATCAGAAGAGCACTTCCGGGTACAAGCCCACCGCCTGCGGCCCGGTCAAACTCATTATTGCCGGTTGGCAGGCGCGGTTCGCGCGCCACATCCCCTTTCAGGGAGACCAGTTCCAGCGTATTGCCACGCCCGGACGATTTTGCCCCGTGACTGCCCGGTGGGGCGGCCTCGGTTTGCTCCAGTTCTATTGAATTCCATTCGCCACAACTGTCGCAGCGACCGGCCCATTTTGAGTAGACCATGCCGCAGGACTGGCAGACATATGTATCGGTGTTTCTTGGCATAACAGAGATACTAGGCCCTGACTCGAGGGGGCACATAAGTTTTTTCGATCTATTGCTGAAAAATTTGACATGATTTTGGCGTTGAGAATCCGCATCGTCGCTGCGAGAGTTGGGCTATGCACATGCGATTCAAAATTCTTCTGGTTGGCATATGGCTGGGGCTGATGGGGTGCATCTCAACCGAGCATCAATTGCCCATACCTGATGCGGACAGCTTTGTTGACGCACAAAGCGACATGCAGGCAGAAGCGATTACCTTTCAGTTGAATCGACGGGCACGTCTCTATGACCTTTCCTGGCCACTCCTTGAAGCCAACACTACACTCTGCCCGAAGACAAGGCGCTCAATCGGTATCGTGTTGGCGGACCTTGAGACGTATGCGGATCTCATCGGTGGATTGACCGCAGACCAGATAGAGGCGCAGGGACTGGCAGATGACACCCACTTGTTTCACATCATCAAGGGGAGCCCCGCTGCGCGGGCTGGATTGTCCAACACAGACTTCATACGTGCTGTTAATGGTGAGCGGGTGGAGGCAAACAGGCCGAGTGCTCTTGCGCAACTGATCAGTAAAGAGATAGAGGGCGGTGAGCCTGTTCAAATTCTGGTGGAAAGACAGAACGGCGAGCATACATTGGAGGTAACCTCCTCAGAGGTCTGTGATGTGATCATTAAGCTGAGTACTTCATCTGCGTTGAATGCGTTAGCGCAGGACAAAACCATGATTGTCAATGCAGGGCTGATGCGCAGTGCTGATGACAACATGGTGCAGTATATCATGGCGCATGAGCTGGCGCACCTGGCATTGCGCCATGCCCGAAAGGGCACCTGGAATACCATCGCCTCCGGAGTCGTTCTATACGGACCAGTGCTTTACGCAGGGGGTGCCGTTGTTGATCGCACGCTTGAGGTTTTTGGCCAGAATTCAAAGCGCTCGTTCGCACGGCAAGGTCTCGCCCGCGCCATGTGGTTCAGCCAGATGTTTGAGGCTGAGGCTGATTATGTTGGATTGTATATGCTGGCGCGTGCTGGCGGTGATATTGATGGCGCTGCAGAAGTTTTCCGCCTGTTTGCGCGCGAAGCGCCGGCCAGCACATGGCTGCGTTATACGCATCCGCTCACACCGGAACGTGTTGCTGCATTGGAATTGGCGTTGCAGGAAATTCAGGAAAAGCAGGCTAGGGGTGAGGAATTGTTACCCGAGCTGTTGCAATAATCAGTCCGTATAGACGCGCTTGACCCTGTCTCCCAGCGTTACCAGCAACTCGTACGGGATTGTTCCGGCGTTGGCAGCGACTTTCTCGATATTGAGAGTATGTCCAAAGCATTCTGCCATGTCGCCAATTTTGACCTCCTCCGAGCAGTTGCTGATATCAACTGTGATAAGGTCCATTGATACAATACCAAGGATCGGGCAGGCCGTATTGGCAAGCATGACCTCGCCTTTCCCGGAAAGCGCACGCGAGTAGCCGTCGCCGTAGCCAAGGGCAATAGTTGCCACCTGCATATGTTTATTGGCGCGGTAGGTGCTGCCATAGCCGACCGGATCGCCCGGCTTCAATTCTCTAACCTGCAGAACTGGTGCCTCCAGTTGTGCAACTGTCTTTAAGGCGCTCTCCAAGCTAACTTGCGGACAAATCCCGTACAGGGCAAGTCCGGGCCGCGTGAGGTTTTCTTCAATTTCATGAGGTAGAAACAATCCACCGGAAGCAGAGATACTGTGTTGTACTTCCGGAAAGACAGTATGCAGGGTTTCGCGTGCTTCCTGAAAGCGAGCAAGCTGAGTGGTATTTTCTGCCGCCTCCGGATCATCGCTGCAGGAGAAATGGCTGAGAATATGAGAGATTGTCAGGCCCGTATCTTTAGCGGCCAATTGCGTAGCCTCATCTGGTGAGAGACCCAGCCGATTCATACCGGTATCAACATGCAACATCGCAGGAGTGTCGCCGCCGCTTCTCTCCCACAGGTCTATCTGTGCCGCTGTGTTGAGGACAGGTGTGAGCCGATTGGCGTAGAAATCGGTGATATTGTCGGCATCGGGACCATTAAAAATGCAAATCTTTGCGTCCGGCCCGATAAGCTGGCGCAGCGCAGTACCTTCAAAAGCGTAAGCCACGAAAAATATCTGGCATCCGGCCTCAAGAAGGGCCGGTCCAACTCTGTGAACGCCCAGCCCATAAGCGTTTGCCTTTACGACAGCAGAAAGTTCTGCAGCCGGACGCAAGCCCTTC
>JALEGM010000137.1 GCA_022763145.1 Aquisalinus sp.
CTCACCGGAATACATTAGTATCGAACGACTAAAGTGTGGTTAAGCTGATTGTTTCTTTATGGGACCATTTCAGATCAGACTGACCTGCTTTGAAACAAAGAGCACCTCACCGATGACTGATTTCACAGGAACAGGACAATCTTATCCGTACACACGGCTGCGACGACTGCGCTCCAACAGCTGGTCGCGGCAATTGCACGCTGAAAATGCGCTTACCGTCAACGACCTAATCTGGGCGATCATCCTTAAAGACGGCAAGGATATGGAGGAGCCTGTCGAGCATATGCCGGGTGTTTTTCGATTATCTCCGGATCGAGCTGTGGCTGCAGCGGAGAAAGCACGCGATATTGGCATCAACGCGCTAGCACTCTTTCCTTATACCAGCGCACAAGAGCGCTCGGCGGATGCGGCCATTGCCTTAAGCGCTGACAATCTAATGTGTCGCACAGCACAAGCCATAAAGCAGGGAGTACCAGAGATTGGTCTAATTTGCGACGTTGCCCTCGATCCTTACACAGACCACGGCCATGACGGACTTTTAGAAAATGGTGAGATTCTTAATGACGCAACCGTAGATATTCTCTGCCAGCAGGCTGTACTCCAAGCCAGCGCAGGTTTTGATATCGTTGCTCCGTCAGACATGATGGATGGTCGTGTCGGTGCAATAAGACGCGCATTGGAAACGGAAGGAATGACAAATACACAGATCATGTCTTATGCCGTGAAATATGCTTCCTCTTTCTATGGCCCCTATCGTGGTGCTATTGGCTCGCAGGATGTTCTGAAGGGAGACAAAAAAACTTATCAGATGAATCCGCTCAACGCGGATGAAGGATTGCGGGAAGTGGCACTCGATCTGCAGGAAGGTGCAGACAGCGTTATGGTCAAACCAGGCTTGCCCTATCTGGACATGGTCACGCGGGTCAAGGAAGCTTTCAGAGTGCCCACTTTCGCTTTTCAGGTATCAGGTGAGTACGCGATGATTAGTGCCGCCGCTGGGAACGGTGCGCTGGACCGCAACCGCACGATTGTCGAATCTCTGCAATGCTTCAAACGAGCTGGCGCCGACGGAATTATTACGTATTTTGCTCTGGAAGCAGCAAGGTTGCTACAAGATCAGTGAGTCTTTGGCCCTGAGAAGCCCTATCACCTCTACCTGTCGATACGGCTAACCAGGCTGGACGTATCCCATCGGCTGCCGCCCTTCTGCGCGACTTCCTCATAGTAGGCATCAATCAACTTCGTGACGGTAAGATCAGCATCGAACCTGCTGCCTTCACTGAAAACAATATCCAGATCCTTGCGCATCCACTCTACAGCGAAGCCAAAGTCGAACTTGCCCTGCACCATAGTCTGCCAACGGTTCTCCATCTGCCAACTTTGCGCTGCACCACCGGAAATTGCTTCAAGTGTCTTGTTAGTATCAATGCCAGACGCCTTGGCAAAAGCAACAGCCTCAGACAGCCCCTGCAGGAGGCCTGCAATGGCAATCTGATTAACCGACTTGCATAATTGCCCATGCCCGACCGGGCCAATATGAACAATGCGCTTCGCATAAGCCTGCATCAAAGGCTCCGTATTTTTCAGGTGCCCCTCCTCGCCACCGCACATAACCGACAGAGTCCCATTCACCGCACCTGCTTCTCCCCCGGATACGGGTGCATCCAGAAATCCTATATTTTGAGAAGCAGCAACCGCTGCCAGTTTCTCAGCGCAGGAAGCGGACGTGGTGGTGTGATCGACGTAAACACTGCCGGCAGACATTGCGTTGAGCGCCGCTTGGCCAACAGCCAGACTGTCATCATCATTACCGACACAGGAAAATACGAACTCTGCCTCGCGTACTGCCAGTTCAGGCGTGTCGGCAGCCTTGCCGGTATACTCCTCTAACCAACGCTGGGCTTTCGACATTGTGCGGTTATAAACGGTGACTTCATGGCCAGCATTTGCAAGATGTCCGGCCATGGGGAAACCCATCACGCCCAAACCAAGAAACGCACACCTCATTTAATTTTCCTCTGAAATTACAGGACCTTCCAGGTAATTCCTGCCAACATACATTAATGGTGAGTTATCTCTGTAATCAAGATCAACCACGCGCCCTATAAGAATCACATGGTCCCCAGCTTCGTGGCGCGCCTCGACTTCACAATCGATCCCGGCAATCCTTTCTTTAAGCAAAGGCGCGCCAGTCACCATGGTCTCAACCTCAACGCCCTCAAAGCCATGCTGGCCAGGTGTTGCAAAACGACCTGACATACCTGCCTGGTCACTTTTGAGGATTGTTACAGCGTAGTTGTTCGCGTGCGCAAAGGTATCAAAGACACTTGATGTCTTATCAATGCACCACAGTACCAGCGGAGGGTCTAACGACACAGAGGTAAACGAATTGACCGTAAGCCCTAATGGCTTTACGCCTTCGCCTTCAGGCTTGCAGGAGACAATCGTCACACCGGTTACGAATCTGGCAAATGCGTTTTTGAGATCAGCAGGATCGGATATCATTCAGCCTCACCATTCCTCGAAATACATAAAGACTATGGTCAAGCACGCTCCTGCCCATAGGCGCAAGAGGGTGTTCTGCTAAAACAATGTTTGGCAACCGGCCGCAATGAGGCTCCTTTTGCAAGCAATGCAGGCTCATAACGACAGAATCTGATTAGCTAACGATATGCAGGAATTGATTACAGGCGAATGGCAGATGTGGATGACGATGGCGATTATTGCCGTCATGATCGTCCTCTACAGCCTTGACCGCTTCTCCATGGAAATGGTCTCCGCCAGCGCTGTTATTATGCTTCTGGTGTTCTTCCATTTCTTCCCGGTGGAAGATGACATGGGGAGAAATGTACTGAACTCCGGCACATTGCTGAGCGGTTTCGCCAGCCCTGCGCTGTTCGCCATTATGGGTCTTTTGATTATCGGCCAGGGAATGTTCCAGTCAGGTGCGCTGGAGTTCCCTACGCGTATGCTAGTCGATGCATACGAGAAGCACAGCTTCCTGGCCCTTGCCGCTGTGTTCATCTTCGTTGTTGTCATCAGTGCTTTTCTGAACAACACACCCGTTGTGGTCATGTTCATTCCGATTATGGCGGCCATTGCGGCACAGAGCAAAGTCGCTCCTTCCCGTTTGATGATACCGCTTTCCTTCATGTCGATTTTTGGTGGTATGCTGACAGTGATCGGATCATCCACCAACCTGCTGGCAGTTGAAGCATTTGCCAATGTGACAGGCGAGAGAATTGATTTCTTTGCGCTATTCCCGATTGGGATCGTTCTGACGATCATTGGGGGCACATATCTATTGCTGGCAAGTCGATGGCTTTTGCCGGATCGCACCGCTCAAAATGTTCGTGGTGGTGAAAGTGACGGTAAGCAATTTATCGCCCAAATCGAGATTAACCGCGGACATCCGCTGATCGGACGCGGCGCTGTTGCAGGCATGTTTCCGGACTTACCGGATGTGACTGTCAGAATGGTACAGCGACGTGAAGAAGCCATGCTGCCGCCATATGATGATTTCGTTTTCAGACTTCATGACACAGTTATCATCGCCGCCACCCGTAAAGCCCTCACCAACTTACTACGATCAAAACCGGACATCCTCGCTGGTGTCATGAGCGAAATTGACATCCAGGAGGACAACAACGCAGGCGGTGAGTTGACAATGGTAGAAGCAATCGTGGCGCCAGGCTCGCGGATGATCGGCCGGACCATCGCACAGATTGGCTTTCGCTATCAGACCAACTGCGTCATTCTCGGGATACAGCGTCGCAGCAGGATGATACGCTCTCAAATGCACTCTATAAGGCTTGAAGCAGGAGATGTTCTATTGCTGCTGGGCGACATCAAGGATGTCCGCGCATTGCGAACAGACAAGGATATTGTTCTGCTTGAATGGTCCATGACCGGTTTGCCCGAACCAGGCAATGCTAGGAAAGCGGCAATGATCTTTGCCCTCGTCGTGGGAACCGCAGCCTTTGGTATATTCCCCATTGCGATTTCAGCGTTCCTCGGCGCAACACTCATGGTGGCCGCCGGGTGTCTTAATGTCCGGCAGGCGTCGCGTGCCATAGACAGGCGCATCTTTTTACTGATTGGCTCCGCCCTAGCCATGGGTATTTCCCTGGAAATGACGGGCGGTGCGGCCATGATTGGTGGCTGGCTTGTCGCCATGGCGCAGGTGGGCGGACCGATACTGCTAATCTCCCTGTTCTTTATTCTCTCCGCTGCCTTGACGAACGTCCTTTCCAACAACGCAACAGCGGTGCTGTTTACACCGATTGCGGTGAACGCGGCAATTGCGGCCGAAATTGACCCGCTTATTCTATTGCTGACAGTGATATTCGGGGCGAACTGCTCATTTGCGACGCCAGTGGCCTATCAGACAAACCTGCTCGTGATGGCCCCCGGGCATTACAAATTCAGGGATTTTCTCACGATTGGTATTCCGCTGATCCTGATCCTTTGGGTCGTTTACACGATCGTTGCCCCAATTTATTTCCGAATGACCGGGCTTCTTTAGACTTTTTCAAGGGTGATGGTGAAAACAGCACATCTTTTGCAATCACCCCTTCGACCAACAATACACCTTGCCGACAGCAACGGCATTGCATAGCGTGATGATCGCATGAGCAGAGTATCTACAGCGTGACAAAACCTTTTGAACATTCCCGGACCGAGTTTTACCTCACCTCGCCTTCGCCTTGCCCATATTTGAGCGGCCGCAAGGAGAGAAAAGTGTTTTCGTTCTTGTCCGGACCAACAGCGCCGGAACTTAACGCACTGCTGACCCAAAGAGGTTTCCGCCGTTCACAGAATATCGTTTACCTGCCAGCATGTGACACATGCTCATCCTGCAAACCTGTAAGGGTCGTTGCGAATGAGTTCGAGTTCAGCAAGTCATGGCAGCGTATCCGCAACAGGAACCGCGATATCAGGCGTGTTAATGCTGCACCGCAGGCGACCAGTGAGCAATTCTCGATCTTGAGGGCCTATCTTGACGCCCGGCATTCTGATGGTGGGATGTCTGACATGACCGTACTCGATTATACCAGCATGATCGAACAGACCGCAGTAGACACGCTGGTTCTTGAATATCGTCAGATCACACCAGATGGAGAAGACCGTCTTCTGGGATGCAGTCTGACAGACAGACTGCCTGACGGGCTTTCGATGGTGTACAGCTTTTTTGACCCTGATGAGGAGGCACGCAGCCTCGGCACATATATGATCCTCGATCATATCAGCTACGCCCTCGAACTGGGACTGGACCATATCTATCTCGGTTACTGGGTCGATGGCAGCCCCAAGATGGATTATAAAGCACGTTTCCAGCCGCTTGAGGAATGGACAAGTAATGGTTGGCAAACCTTAAAACTCAAAAAGCAGCCGCTTCGAAGACGCTGATAGCGCCCTCGTCCTCAGGACCTGAATAACGGGCAACTGACCAACTGGACCTGCTTCTCGAAAAGCGCCAAGATAGCTGCAAAAAGGGAATAGAGGGATGGTCAAGACACATGACTTGACAGCGACAAAAGCTAAACCAAAACGGCTGAATAGACGCAAATTTCTGACTGTCGGGGCGATTGGCGCGACCACACTTGCTGCTGGCTGCGACTGCAAGGATCGCTGCGGCGGGCCAGCCGTCACAGAAGCTGGCATAAACGGTA
>JALEGM010000138.1 GCA_022763145.1 Aquisalinus sp.
AACCTACTCAATCAAACTGGAATGGTTTTAATTCTGGAAACTGTAATAGATTAACTATATATTTTAATAGTTTCCTCCTGCAATACGCATCGGCAGGGTGATCGCCGGGAGAGAACCGGTATTTGACTGAAGGCTATGTGGGAGGCTGGACTATGTCAAAACATGAGGCCCAGGGCGAAAAAATATTCCAGCTGTGGCAGGAATTAAAGAACGCCGTTGAACTGGCGCGCGACGCTGACTTGCCCGAGACTGAGTCACTCTTACGCATCACAGCAGATACGCTGATGAAAAAATATGCTGCGCTCGGGCTACCGACCGAACAGGAATTGCACAGCCTTGTCTGGGACGAGACAGAATGGCCAGCAAAAACGGCGACTTATATGGAATTAAAGTCCATGCTTCTGCGCGCAAGAGATCAGGAAGACCTGCCAGCGCCAAACAAGATCAGCGAGGAAGCTGCCAAACGCAAGAAATCCCTCTGATAGATTTCTTGACATTCTATACTGAACCGACGTTGATACCTGCTTTGTAAAAGTAATCACGGCATCATTTTCAGTAATGCGTAGACCGGAAATCGAAATCAGGACATCTCGACTGGCGAAAGGCATCAGCCTCGAGCAAATGTCTGTCTGGACCGATATTCCGGAAAAAGATCTGCTCTTGATTGAGAACGGTTTTCGCAAGGCGCAAAACCGGCATCTTTTCCTGCTCGCGACAATTCTCAATATTCCCCATAAAGCGCTCAATGTAGATCTCGGCGCTGTTGAGCAGGAATTGCAGCAGGTATCACAAAACAAGTCACACCCCTCAGCCGCTGACACAAAAGAGGTACTGCCAGCCTCTGCCTTGATTATTGGCCCCTATTGTCCTCTCGATGATACGCTTGAAGACCCCTTGCAAAATGAAAATGACACCTTGTCGGTCAAGATGTTCACCAACGCCAGCCAGTCATTTAATTTTCTGGGGGTAGGTACTAGTCAGCAGGAAAAAGCAACCCATACGCCTGCCTTCATCATTCTTGATACGGATATAGATGGTGAGTGTTACCGCGGCACAGCTCAAGCCTTGCGCTCTTTGGAGAGTTTGAAAAAAGTGCCGGTGTTCTTAAGTAGTGATGAGAAGCTGGAAGGTTTCCGTACGGTATCCGAGAAAACCAATGTTATTGGGCATATTCGCAGACCCGAAAACATACAGGAGCGGAATGCTCAATTGTTCGGACTGTTATCAAGCGTTGATCGCCTCCAGTCATATTTATAAGGCGACTGGAAGGCTGCTCACTATCGTGGGTTGTTATTCACGCCAAACTCAAACGCATAGATCTCACGGATATCGCGTTTGCGCTCATGCACTTCTTTCAACCAGCTTGGGATTATCGCCCCGGCCCCACACAGGACACCCAGACAGAAAATTCCGGCAATAAATGCTAAATCAAGGACCATACTAGCCTCCGCAACGTAATATTTATGTAGCGCAGATGTACCGCCGGCAATATCGCTAAATGGGGAGCAAGGATGATGAATAATCTCCTAACAAGAATGTGCTTCATTGCCGTCATCACACTGCTATTGCTAAGCGCCTGATAAGTGCTCGTTAACCATGACTGCCGTAGACTGATCAGATGAACGATTCCACGGTGCAGTTACGGTCACTTCTTTATCTTGATGATGACCCCATGGCGATCCGCCAGATGCAAGGCTGGCTGCAACAGCACGCGAGCCTGGTGCGACCGGATTATTTTGGCGTACCTCGCCAGGCCATCGACGCGCACCGGGAAAGAGCATATGATATAGTCATCAGTGACCTGCGCCTCGGCACAACAACAGGTCTTGAAGTCATCCGGGAAATGAAAACATTTGCGCCTGATGCAGCATATATTCTCGTATCCGGCGACGCTGACCTGTCTGCGGCTTTGGCAGCTGTAAATGAAGTGCGGGCACTGCGGTTCATGGTGAAACCCTGCACGGCACATGAAGTGGAACAAAGTCTACTCGCAGCAGATCATCACCTTAATGAAATCAGAAACCTTGGCGCCGTCACGCTGGCAAACCATGCCTTGAACAAAGCGGGCCTCGCGATTGTCAGCTTCGACCTGTCTTTCCAGTTGGCATACGCCAACGCCCAAGCCGAAGAATTGCTTGAATATTGTGACGTGCTAGGCCTCTCAACCGACCGGAAGCTTGTTTCCACCGGCGGATTGCCAACACCGGAGTTGCATAATCTAATCAAGGCTTCTTACCATTCCGATGAGCGCCGTGGTCTCGCTATTCCCTGTGGCCATGCCGGACAGCCAGCTTCAATCGTGATCTACCCTCTCAATGAGACAGAGACCGAAGATACGCTGAAAACATACGACATGATGCTGATTGATGCGGCAACCTCGAAACAAATTGACCCGGCCACGCTATCTCAGGCGCTGAACATATCCTTGAGTGAAGCACGTGTCGTCCAGCAGCTTGCTTGCGGCTTCAGTCTGGAAGATGCTGCACGTAGCTGCAACCTCTCCTTGAGCACGGTGCGGACTTATCTAAAGAACGCCTACGCAAAGACAGGTGCGTCACGCCAATCGGAGCTGGTCAGTCTGGCACTGCGCACAGCAATTTAACTCTCTGTTAATAATTGTCTTTAGACAAATTTTTTTAAAAATACTCGCGCCCTCCCCATATGGGGATATCGAAAACGCACCTGATTGAGTAGCTTCTTCCTTGTAGACACTCCTCTATGACTAGACTGCGACTATTCGGAAGAAACCTTAAACTGCGTCCAAAGCCCTACTTCCGGATAGTCGCACTTTCTTTTCCCTGAAATCAAACCGGTTGACTGATTTAGAATGGCCAATTGTGGCCAACTCCTCATATGGGGATACGCGCGACACACCACTTCTGCCACAGTCTTATGGTAGACACTCCTCTATTAAACCCGGTAGCTGTCTGGAAGATCAGGTTGCGTACCAGTTCATGTACTTCCAGGCAGCTATGCCCTTCTCCACTGCATGAGAAGACAGGGCACGCAAGCAGAAAATAATTGGAAAACCGACAGACCTCCCTATTTGGGGATATCGACAACGTCATCTTTGTTGTACGTATTCTTTATAGACACTCCTCTATGACTAAAATGCGATTGTCCGGAACATTGTAAACTGCGTCCAAAAGCCCTGTTCCGGACAGTCGCACTTCTTCCAGCCATTGAAAACTACAGCAGGCTTCCGCTAGAAGGGTTTGCATGACAACAACCCCGCCCAAGCGATCCCGCATTCCACTTGAGAAATGCAACCTGGCCAAAGCTGTAGAACAGATCGGTGACAGATGGTCACTCCTGATCCTGCGCTCAGCGTTTTATGGTCTCCGTCGTTTCGGAGACTTTCAGGCAGAACTGGAGATACCTCGAACAGTTCTATACGGCAGATTGAAACGCTTTGTTGAAAATGGTCTGATGGAAACAAAACCCTACCGCGAGATAGGTCAGCGTCCGAGGCCGGAATACTTTCTGACTCAAAAGGGGGCGGATTTGGCTATCGCAATGATAGCGCTTAATCAGTGGGGAGACAAATGGTTGGGAGATGACAGTCCTGCGCCACTCGTCTTCCAGCACAAGGATACCGACGCACCACTTGTCGCAGCCCTGACAGACAAAGCTGCCTGCCGGGTACCAATGTCACAGGCGAAGCGGAAAATCAGTCTTTAATTCTCCGCGACAACTACCGTCAGGCAGCAATATATTGCCCGCCATTGGCTGTGAGCACACTCCCGGTAATGAAACCACACTGGTCGCTGACCAAGAAGTTGACGCAATCAGCGATTTCTTCCGGTGTCCCCAGACGTCCAACCGGAATCTGGCTGACGATGCTGTCCAGTACCTTATCATCAAGGGCATTGACCATATCCGTGCCGATATACCCCGGTGCGACAGCGTTCACGGTGATCCCTTTTCGCGCTGTTTCCTGCGCCAGAGCACGCGTGAACCCAATCAGGCCTGCTTTTGCCGCTGAATAGTTGGCCTGACCGAACTGACCTTTCTGGCCATTGATAGATGATATATTCACAATACGCCCAAAGCCACGCTCGCGCATGCCATTGATAACAGGCCTGGTCATATTAAAAGCACTGTCGAGATCAATCGACATGACCGTCCGCCAATGGTCGAGACTCATCTTGTGAAACGGCACGTCGCGTGTGACACCCGCATTGTTCACGAGGATATCTGTCGCGCCATGCTTGCCTTCAATTTCCTGTATGGCAGCCTCACATGCTTCATAATCCGCCACATCCCATTTGAAGACTGGGATGCCAGTTTCATCCGCAAACTGAGCTGCAGCTTCTTCATTGCCGGCATAATTTGCCGCTACCTCATAGCCAGCTTTTTTCAGTCCGACACTGATGGCTTTACCAATACCACGAGTGCCACCGGTAACAATTGCGTTTCTACTCATAGCCTTGCTTCTCCCTGGTTATATTTTTAACGCTCCACGCACATGGCAATACCCATACCACCACCAATACAAAGGGTTGCCAGTCCTTTAGAAACGCCGCGACGCTTCATCTCATAGACCAGCGTTGTCAGAATACGCGCCCCGGAAGCACCGATCGGATGACCAATCGCAATCGCTCCTCCATTGACATTCACTTTATCAGCATCCCAACCAAGCTCTTTGCCGACAGACAAAGCCTGTGCTGCAAAGGCTTCGTTCGCTTCGATCAGGTCTACATCATCCAGTGACCATCCGGCTTTTTCGAGTGCCAGGCGCGACGCAGGGGCCGGTCCAATCCCCATTATTGATGGATCAACACCACAATGAGCCCAGGATGCGATCCGTGCGAGAGGTTCAATACCGCGTTTCTCAGCATCTGCTGATGACATGAGAACGGTTGCAGCAGCGCCATCATTGATGCCGGAGGCATTCGCCGCTGTCACAGAGCCGTCCTTGGTAAAAGCTGGGCGCAGACCACTGATGCTTTCAGCAGTAACACCTTCACGGATAAACTCATCTGTATCGAAAACAATTTCGCTCTTACGCTGTTTCACCGTCACCGGCACAATTTCATCAGCAAACCGGCCACTTTCACGCGCTGCTTCTGCCTTGTTCTGGCTGCCCGCCGCAAAAGCATCTTGGGCCTCACGGCTGATCTGATACTTCTCTGCGAGGTTCTCAGCTGTCTGACCCATATGATAATCATTGAATACATCCCAGAGGCCGTCGACAATCATGGTGTCAGCGAAGCCTGCTGGCCCCATTTTGACGCCGGAGCGCAGATGCGCGGCATGGGGTGACTGCGACATGTTCTCCTGCCCGCCTGCGATGACAATGTTTGCATCACCATTCCGAATTGACTGCGCACCAAGGGCAACTGCGCGTAGTCCCGATCCGCAAACCTGATTAATGGTCATTGCCGGAACTTCCTTGGGCACGCCTGCGTTCACGCTCGCCTGGCGCGCTGTATTCTGCCCCAGGCCAGCTGAAAGCACATTCCCCATGATCACTTCACCAACTTCAGCCGCAGGCACACCGGTGCGGGACAACACACCGTCGATCACAACACGGCCAAGCTCCGGCGCGGAGACGCTCGCAAGTGAGCCATTAAATGAGCCAACAGCCGTTCTGGCAGCGGCAGCGATAACTACGTCAGTCATGCGAAAACCTCTCTCGGAAACATGGTTAATGAATAGCGTTTAACCCGATATGGCAGGTGCAGGGCAATATGTGCCGGGAAAATATTGCTGCCGCTATTCAACTTTTGTCGACTTGTTTGCTGGCAAGCGGTCAATCTGGCTTTCAGGAGTGTGAGCTGGATAAAATGGCATGTTGCATTGCAGCGCGTTTTCCCATCTAATTGATGTTATTCCAGTTTTCACATCACACAGGATGCTTATGGCCAGCCACGAAAAACCCTCGACGAATGCTGCAGATGATAAGCCAGAAATTATCACCATAAAGAAGTACGCGAACCGCAGGCTTTATAATACGGCGACAAGCTCTTATGTGACGCTCGAATATCTTGCGCAGATGGTGCGCAATAATGAGGAATTCGTCGTCTGCGATGCAAAAACCGGCGAGGACATTACCCGCTCGGTTCTCACCCAGATCATCTTCGAGGAAGAAAACAAGGGGCAGAACCTGCTGCCCGTCAATTTCCTGCGTCGCCTCATTCGCTATTATGGTGACAGCCTGCAATCTTTCGTTCCCTCTTATCTGGAAATGAGCATGGAGAGTTTTCAGAAAAATCAGGAGACGATCCGCCAGTCCATTTCTGGCGCTTTCTCGGAAGCACCAGGCTTCAAGATCTTCGAAGATGTGACCCGGCAGAACATGGCCATGTTCGAACAAGGCATGAAAATGTTTGGTATGGATGCGAGCAGCCCGGCATTCAGTAATCCATGGGCGTCCATGATGCCAGGCAATGAGACGCAGGATACACGCGACTCGGAAATCACTGCTTTGAAAGAAGAAATTGCGTCACTCAAAGCGCAACTTGCGGAAAAAGACTAGCGGTCTGTCACCCGCAAAGCGTCAGGCTTTTCGAGCAGTTCTAGCTTGAGTGCTCTTATCATTATTCTGAGACCATTCCGGCCGCAGTTCAGGGCGGCCAATGTGGAAGCCCTGCAGATAATCTACTCCAAGACCTTTTAGCAGCATGGCATCTGCATCATTATCCACCCATTCAGCAACTGTTTTCATGCCGAAATTTCTGGCAAGATCCAGAAGTGTACGGACAAAAAGCTGGTTATCTCGTGATGACGAGACACCAGTCACAAAAGAACCATCGATTTTGAGTACATCGATGTCCAGTGCTTTCAAATTGCGGAAAGATGTGTAACCGGCACCGAAATCATCCAGTGCAAATTCGCACCCTATTTCCTTGATTTCGGAAACAAACTCTTTTGAGGCTTCCAGTGCGTCAACGGCTTGCGTTTCGGTTAGCTCGACAGTGATGCGATTGGCAAGGTCTCTGTTCGCCCGCAAATGCGAAAGGTAGCCTTCCGCCCAGACAGCATCTTTAACGGTCTCCCAGGACACATTCACATTGAGGAGAATACGGGGGTCCTTACGCAACGCATAAGTAGCCAGCTCCAAGGCACGCCTGTCCAAAAGGTGCACAAGACCCAGGTGTTCTGCAATCGGAATGAATTTTGCTGGCGGCACTTCCTCGCCATCATGCATCATCCGTATCAGGCATTCATACTTTATATGCTCTTCATCCACATCGGAAACGATGGGCTGATATGCCAATTCAATCCGACGTTCATTCAATGCTGTCAGAATAATATCTGACATCTCGGCGTTTCGCTTGCGACGCGAAACTCTGTCAGTTTTATCGGAAAATGTGGACCAGCTGGACGGGCCAATTTGCCGCGCAGCATCAAGGGCGGCTTCGGCCTGAGCCATTGCGGTCTCTGCATTGGTAAGCTCTTCTGTCAATGGAGTCACCCCGGCACAGACGGAAATGGCAAGACTGCCTTTAGCAGTCTCGTAAAGACTTTCGCGCACTGTACCCAGCAACCTGTTGCAGATACCGCGAACATCCTCAGCGGCACTGGCAGAGAGAATGATGCCAAACTTTGTCCCGGCAACACGCCCAAGCGCCTGTTCGTCACCCAACGCGTTACTTAAACGACTTGATGTCTCAACAATGACTTCATCAGCTATGTCAAAGCCGAAGTCACTGTTAACTGCACCGAGATTGTCGATACCAACCATAATGTAAGCGCCACCCTGTTCCATGCTTACATGCTGATCGAGTAGCTCCTTAACGCGTTGACGGTTCAACTGACCGGTCAACTCGTCATAGGTCACAAGCCAGGAGAGGTGATCTTCACGGGACTTCTGTTCATGAATGGTGCGCAGCACACCGATTAGACGACTTTCACCACCAAAGCTAAGCCAGCTACCGCGCTCTTCAAACCAGCGCCACCCGTCATCAGAAGAGCGTACACGATACTCTACCGCGTACCCCTGTCCGCCTGTCTTTGCCTGCTGAACAGCACGTTCACGCACAACGACATCTTCGGGCGCGATGAGACTGGCAAGGTCGTCGAAGCTGGCGAGGTTGAGACTTTCGTCAACGCCCAGGAAGCTCGCCAAGGTTTCTTGTCCTGACCAACTCAGGTTGTTGCTGGCTGGATCGAACTCAAACATTGCTTGCCCGGCAACTTCCAGCGCGAGATTGAGCGTTTCATTCTTATCAGCAATACGAATATCGGTCATGGTCACCAGCGGTCACTAAAATCACGCGGCTTAAACCACGCACTTCAACCAGTAGTATTAGCCAATTAAAGTAAAAAATACTTGAACAGCGCAGGTTCCGAGATACGTCGTCAGATTTTAGCTGACTGCCACCAAGAATGCACCAAGCAGAGAAGTGAAAACTAGTGAGCAAGAAAAGGGTAGGCACAAAAAAACCGGCGCCTGAAAGACACCGGTTTAAATCATTTGACTTTCAACTGATCTTAATTGTCGAAAGTGAACTCGACGTCTGTACGACGGTTTAGAGGCTCACGAACGCCGTCAGCTGTTGGTTTATCAAGGTTAGTCTCGCCAAGAGCGTCTGTATCGATCAGACCACCTGAGACACCGTTAGCAACCAGCGCGTCACGAACAACACCAGCGCGACGTGCAGACAGAGCATTGTTGTAAGCAGATGAGCCAGATGTATCTGTGTTACCCTGGACGCTTACACCAGAGATGTCATACTGAAGAGCTTCACTTGTGCGCTCATTGATTACGCGACGTGCAGCATCTGAAAGGTTTGACTTGTCGAAGTCAAAGTAAACTGTGAAGCCAAGGTCTTTAGGAGCATCAACTTCTTCAACGATAGCCGCTGGACACTCAAGAGAAGCTTCAATGCGGCTGCCATCTGGGCAGTTCTTGTATGTAACAGTTGGAGCTGGAGCTGGAGATGCTACAGGAGCTGGCGCACCAAATGTCCAACGAAAACCAGCTGTGATTTCATTAGCATTGTACTCTGAGTCTAACTCAGCGAGTGGACCATTGACAAAACCTTTGTAGTCAAACTCATCTGTTACCAGATAACGATAACGGATATCAAAGTCGAGGTTTTCAGCAAGATCAAAAGCAAGACCGGCCATCGCTTGGTAAGCAAGCGCTGAATCACGATCACCAACCACAACAGTGTATGGATCAGTTGTAGCTGCTGCAAACGTTCCGTTAGTTACATTAACATTGTTCACTTCTGAGCGGAACCGCGCAATACCGATACCCAATCCCAGATAGGGATCAACTCTAGAACCAATCTTGTCACCAAAGTCTTTATATGCATTCAGCATATAGGTGGTAACGCGAACCTCTCCAACATTTCCGTCGGAAGGGATACCGCCGTACCCACCAGATGGTCCATCAAAGCTATCTATATTTTGAGTGCGTGTTGCAGCTTCGAATTCAGCGCGAAAACCGTTCTTGAGATGCTTACCCACTGCCCCGTATATATTGAGGGCTTCATCAAGATCATAATTATCGTTAAATCCGAATGTAGAAGACGCAAAAGAACCACCTGTGGCCCCCGGAATAGCGTCACTTGATTCAAAATCATTCTCATCATTAGAGAATGTATAACCAGCGCCAAGTGATGTATACCAGTCACCAGCGTGTGCGGCAGAACCTAGAGCCAGTGAGCCCGCGGCAGCCAAAAGTGCAAGTTTCAATTTCATAACCCCTCCTGAAGGTGTACTAAGCGCCGCAGCGCGATGGAATTTCATATAGACACGTTTAACTGGATGGTAACTACAAGGGCAACTATTTTTTCTCAAAATCCTTGTGGATAAAGGAAAATAAGCCACCTGTTGCATAATCGCCGCGCCTTGGACCTGATACATCAGGCCAGACGGTTAAATGCGGGTTAATTTCAGACCTCTCAACCAGTTAACCGCTCCCATATGCAACGACTTTACCAGAGAAAGAAATTCTGATTCTCGATATTCCTGAAGATTTTGCGGCTTCCGTAAGATGTTCTGCAAATCCGGATCTCTACGAAGGGTAAGATTTATTTCTTTTCTGGACCTTGGCTCGGAAAGTCCTAGTGTCATGCGTTGAAACTTAAGAGATTTTATCAATGAAAATTGCCATTGTCGGGTCTGGCATCGCCGGACTGACTGCTGCTTACAGCTTGCACAAACATCACGATATTACAGTTTTCGAAGCGGACGAGCGAATCGGGGGCCATTCACACACTGTCGATATACCGGACGGACATGGCAGCAATATTCCCGTCGATACGGGGTTTATCGTCTATAACACCCATAATTACCCCAATGTGGTGAAATTTTTCGAAGAAACGAATGTCGCAACGGAAGAGAGCGACATGTCTTTTGCCGTTTCCATCGGAGGTGGCAAAGTCGAATATCTGGGTGAACCGGCAGGGCTGTTCGCCCAGAAGCGCAATCTCCTCAGACCCAGTCATTGGGCGATGATTCGCGATATCATGCGGTTCTACAAGAATGCCCCTTCACTGCTGCAAGATGCGAGAAACGGGCGTAAATCCCTGCGTGATGTCCTTGATGAAGGCAATTATTCCCGCGCTTTCAGATATCGCCACATCCTCCCCATGGCGGGGGCGATCTGGTCAATGCCGGTTGAACGGGTGAATGACTTTCCAGCTGAAGCCCTGATCAGCTTTTTTGAAAATCACCGCCTTTTCGAAATGGACCTTCTGGCCAGGCCGGTTTGGCGGACGGTAACCGGCGGCAGTCGCGAATATATCAACAAAGTCACGGCAGGGTTCCGTGACAGGCTGATTACCCGATCCACCATCACAAGTGCCAAGCGCACACCGGGTGGCGTTGTTCTGACTATCGGGGGACAAACCCAATACGAGGCGACATTCGACGAGGTTATTTTTGCCTGCCACCCGGACCAGACCCTCGCCATTCTTGCTGATACAGCAGATCCCGAAGAACGGGCTATTCTTGAAGGCATGAAATACGAGAAAAATACAGCCGTATTGCACTCCGACCTGTCACACATGCCGCGCCGCCGTAAAGCCTGGGCGAGTTGGAATTATATGGCCGACCGGGAAGCATATAGTGATGACACCCTGTCTCCGGTTGCCCTGACCTACTGGATGAACAGACTGCAAAATCTGGAAACGAAGGAACCTGTCTTTGTGACCCTGAACCCGCTGTCGGAACCTGATCCCGCGTTGACCTACGGGACATACGAATATGCCCACCCGCAATTTTCCAGAGCGGCCCTCGATGCGCAGGCAGCACTAAGGACGATTCAAGGTACCAATAGATTATGGTATTGTGGTGCATGGTGCGGTCATGGTTTCCATGAAGATGGGGCCGCATCAGGGTTTGCTGTCAGTACTGCCTTGGGAGCTGCACCGTCCTGGGCCGGAACAATCCGGGAGATGAGCCCTGCAGCGGAAAATGCAACACCGACCAGCCTCTCAAACGCCCGTCTCGCAGCTGAGTAATCAAGAGGAATTGAACCTGTCAGAAGCAGCGGAAAATTTTGACACCAGACTTTACGTTGGCGCGGTCTCCCACCGTCGACTAAGGCCAGTATCGCACCGGTTCAGTTACAGGATTTTCTCTTCACTGATTAATATTGACGAGTTACCCGCACTCGACGGCAAGCTCAAATGGTTCAAATATAATCGCTTTGGGTTACTCGGCTTTCGCGACAAGGACCATGGCGCCAAGGATGGCAGTCCTCTGCGCCCCTGGATTGAGCAAAAATTGTGTGAAGGCGGTTATGATTTCAAACCCGGCACAATACGCTTACTGTGCTTCCCGCGCCTACTGGGACTGGTCTTCAATCCTCTTTCCATCTGGTATTGTCATGATACGGAAGGGCGCTTGCGCGTTATCCTGTATGAAGTGAGAAACACATTTGGTGAATGGCGCGGATATATGCTGCCTGTCGAAAACTACAACCAACCGGAAGCAGTAGACATCCGTCAGGCCTGTGACAAAAGCTTTTACGTCTCGCCCCTGATGGAAATGAACTGTCGCTATCATTTCAGCCTGAATGAACCAGCCGAAAAGTTACGCGTCGGCATCCGCGAAACGCAGGAAAACCAGCGCACCCTCCTGGCGGTACAGACCGGTCGGCGAGTGCCGTTTACTGACGAAAACCTTATAAAAACTTTTCTGTCACACCCACTCATGTACTTCAAGATCGTGGCCGCAATCCATTGGGAAGCTTTCAGAACCCTCCTCAAAGGTGTAAAATTTCAGGTGAACCCGCGCGGCCAGACCGGCGATGTAACGTATCCAGAGAAGTCCGAAGGTGAAGACCAGAAGACGGCTGCCTAGAGCCACTCACGCACCGTCTTTGCGTTTTTCAAGATATCCGCGAATGATCTGTAGCTCGGGCAAAATATTCGCAACGGACAATCGGCTCGCGTCATTTGCAAGTCCTGCATAATGCGGCTCAAGCATTTTCACGACCTCATTCCGGCAGTCAGTTCCTGCGGCCGTCACGGCAACCTGTTTCGTGCGACGGTCCGTTGCATCCGCCAAAAAGCGGATATATCCCTTTTCTTCCAGACGCTTGACGGTCGATGACATGGTTGGCTGGGTCACCTGAAACGCGTCCGCCAGTTCACTGATTGTCTCAACCGTGTCCAGCCGCAGCAACCGGTTCAGCACACCGAATTGTGCCTCTGTCATACCATCCGGCAACAATCGTTCAAATTCAACAGACGCCATATGGGCGATCATATTGATTTCCGTCAGTATCTTGAAGAATACCGAATCACCGGGCAGGCCGGGATCCGATACAGGCGTCGGGTTATCAGAAATCTGTATCAGTCCTTAATCAGACGGGTCTGCATAGGCCAGCGTGGTGCGGGCTCTGGTGCACTTGCATACCCGAAGCGGAAAAGTCCCTGAATACGGGCTGGCGCATCAACCTGCAACAGCGCATGTAGCTCGGCATATTTTTCTGCCATTTCCGGAAATTCCTGCAACGCCTGACTAAGCGGCTGCATGGCAACACCAGCTTCTGTCGCAGCCAGATGCAGCCGCAACCAGTCAGCACCTGCCTGTAACTGGCTGCGCCGGGTGTTATCTGCCGTCGTCAACCAGCCAAAAGCCATCGCTGTGTTAATCGCCTTGTCATAAAATACCTGCGTCTCCCGAAAGGCACGACTTTGCGGATCGTTCATATTCTCGCGCGTCAGTACACCCACTGTCTTCATGGTTTCGATAAACGGGCCGGAGAGAGAAATGCCATCCGGGTTTTCATTAATCTCGGCAGCACCGATCCGCGTCAGCGCTGTACTTTCCTTGTGCGTGCGCGACGTGCCGATCTCAATCGCCCAGCCTTCACGGCATATTCTTTTCAGAGCATCCAGGCGCTCCATATCCAGCGCATAGTCAAACCCTGTCATCTGCGCGGTCAGAGCGGACCCGATTTGCTCGAGAGCAGAGACAGGCATCGGTTTCTTCTGATCAAACGGTGTACGGATCGTGCGGCGCGAAAGCGCTTGCGCAAACAAAGGATCCCGGACCACCTCACCAGACGGTACAAACGTCACCCGCGCAACAGGGCGCTGATCGAGTAGCGGCTCAGGCTCTCCTTCGGGAAAGGGAGAAGTCTCCGCGACATACCCCATTTGCGCTGCCGCCTGTCGCAGCATTTCCAGAAACGCCCCAAGGCCAATGACAATCTGCCGATTAGGTGGATCAGTCTCGGGCAACAGTCGGCTCAAATCCGCATACACTGTCAGCCCGTCATCCCCGTCGAGCTGCACCAGCCAGGGCTGACGGTTATGCGGGCTCGGCGCCAGGATCGCATAAGACAGCGCATCAAGCCGGACATCATCATAGCCTGTGCCAGCCTGTGACCAGGGCTCGCGTGCCTGGCCCAAGCCGGGGCCGCAGGCTGTAATGCCACTACCAAGAACCACAATACTCGCTGCACCATGGGTCAGAATTGCTCTTCTTGAAATCATGAGTTTTGCCTCCTGAGCATATACATAGATATCTATGTATATAGAGTCAAGTCTGCGCAAAACCATCAGTTGACGTTTGCGTACAGGTGACTAGGTAAAGTGCAACGCAACTAAAGAGAGAGGATTGCCTCATGTCCGTGACCCTGCCAGACCTGCCATACGCGCAGGACGCCCTTGAGCCACATATCACCGCCAACACACTGTCATTCCATTATGGCAAACACCATCAGGCTTACGTGGACAATTTGAACAAGATGATTTCCGGCACGCCGCATGATGGCGCCAGCCTTGAAGCCATCGTCACAGAGAGCGCCGTTAACTCAGACATGCAAGGTGTCTTCAACAATGCCGCGCAAATCTGGAACCACACATTCTACTGGCATTCCATGAGCCCGAATGGCGGCGGCAAGCCAACTGGCAAAATTGCCGAGCTGATCGACCGCGATTTCGGCTCTTACGATGAATTCAGATCTGCCTTCGCCACAGCCGGCGCGACACAGTTCGGCTCAGGCTGGGCCTGGCTGGTGCTGAAAGGCGACAAGCTGGAAGTCCGCAAGACAGCCAACGCTGACACCCCGCTGACAGAAGCTGGCGTAACCCCGCTCCTCACCATGGATGTCTGGGAACACGCTTATTACCTGGACTTCCAGAACAAGCGCCCGGCCTATATCGAAACATTCCTGGATAAGCTGGTGAACTGGGACTTTGCCAATCAGAATCTGGCCAACGCATAAGCAGCAACAGGCTGATAAAAAGAACAAGAACCCCGGCTCTCATGCCGGGGTTTTTTTATGGCCTCAACCCGCAGTCAGAAAATTAGTTGTAAAGCACCCTTGACAATACATCCTGTAAAGCCTACTTGACAATCCGTCCTGCGATCATGGGTGGGGCAGTAACGAAGTAACAGGGACACTGACAAATGATGAAACAATTCCTCAAAGCCACAGGCGTCAGCTTGCTGGCCCTTCTCGCCAGCAGCGGCTTTGTCGCCAGTGCGGAAGAAACAGAAACCGTCACGCCAAACCCGGGCATCTGGGAAGTGAGTGACGAAGACACCACGATTTATCTGTTCGGCACGGTGCACATTCTGCAAAAAGATGTCGCCTGGCGGAACGACGCCTTTGACGCTGCCTGGGATAGTGCTGACACGGTCTATTTCGAAGCGGATGTGTCAGCGGAGGCCCAAAAGGCACTTGAGCCACTCATTGGAGAACTTGGTGTAAATCCAGAAGGTGTCACCTTCTCTTCCTATTTCACAGAAGAAGAGCTGGCTCTGATCGAAGCAGAAGCTACACCTCTAGGCCTTCCAATCGTTGCATTAGAACGTTTCCGCCCATGGCTGGCCAGCCTGACCATTGGCGTCATGCGCATTATCGCCGATGGTGGTGACCCGGAAGCAGGTCTCGAAACCATTCTCGGCAAGGAAGCCGTGGCAGACGAAAAAGAACTGCGTTTCTTTGAAACTGGCGAACAGCAGCTGCGCTTCTTCGCAGACCTGCCAGATGAGATGATGGCAGAGATGCTGGTCGAAGGCATTCAGCAAACGAATGACTTTCCAAACTTCTTCAATGATCTGGTCAGCGCCTGGCAAGCCGGAGACGTGGAACTTCTGGGTGACTTGATCAATGGCGCCATGCAAAGCAGCGATGAAACAATCGCAGAGGTGCTCCTCTACAAGCGCAATGCCAACTGGGCCGACACGCTGGAAACTGTCCTCAATGAAGAGACAGGCACCTTCTTTGTCGCCGTTGGCGCCGGCCATCTCGCCGGAGAAAAGTCCCTGCAGGATTATCTTGCCGAAAAAGGCATCAAGGCCGACCGCCTTTAAGAGGGCCGGCGCTCACTACGGGTGTGGGTTGTAACCAACCCGCCTTGCCACGGCGTGTCCGTGGCACCCAACACCTGCCGCTCGATGGCGTAGCGGGATAGACAAAAACAACTCGATTACCCCGGATCGCTGAAAAGCAGTCCGGGGTTTTTGTTTCATGGCACCAGAATTTCTGATAAATTGGGTTATGACCTTAAAGGAAATGCCTCTTATCAAAGCGACTGCCAAGCTTGGCGCGCACCCCCAATGGGTCTTTGCGAATACATTTATCAGTGGCATGATCGGTTCTTTAATGGTCGCTGTTTTCGGCGCAACAGCAGCCATGTTCGTAGCCGGATTTTTGACCGATGACGGACGCCAGCTTTTTCTAACACTCGCCCAAGGCGTCGCTTGGGGACTCGGTTTGGCCAGTCTGATATTTCTGGCGCAGGCCATCTCTTATTTGAAGATAGAAGATCGAGACGAAGCAAGAGCCCGAATGAGCGTCATCTATGGCGGCTTCACCGGCATAGCACTGATTGTTTTCTCATTGATTTTGATATGGGTCTTCTTTGAAGAACAATTATCTCAAATAGGACCAGTGGTTCCAAAGGCAGGATAGTTATTACTAAATCTGATCACCATCCACCCTGACCGAATAAACACCCGTTACAGTCATCACATATAGCTCCCCTCGAAAAATATCAGAGAACGACTTACCCTTGGTACGCCCGCCCTTCCAAAAAAAGAAATTGGTTATTTTCCTTGAAACGGTCTTATACGGATGAAAAAATTGAATGTATTATGACCATTCACCTCCTCATCTTCACCACCGAACCTCCCCAGCGAGGTTGATCTGTAGGTCTCATTAATGCCAACATGCTTTGCTAGTACCCCGACGCTGACTTTAGGTGATAACTGCCATGAAACTCCAGCGCGTGCCTCATAGATGGCAAGATATTCATCTTCATCAAAGACGATAGGCCCCACAGTATCCGCAAACTGGGATTGATTCTTTCTGTCTGTAGCTATACCAAAATTGTCAAAATAATCTATGGAATACCCAACACCTGCTCCGATAAAAGGTCTGAGTTTCTTCCCTGCGCGGGCAACATAATCAGCCGTCAACATCACATTTGTCATGTTCTCTGTTCCTGACACCTTGAATGGCTCCACAAAAACTTCGTTCAGTTGAGGGATGAAAGTAAAGTTTGTGCGTTCTTCAAGATGCAGTTTACTCTCTTCTACAGCCAATCCAAGACGAAGCCTTCGCAACGGCCAATATCCAATATTGAAGCCAAATACTTCACCATAATCATAACTTGTTGTACTTGTGAGAAATTCGTCGAATATCTGCCCTTGAGAGGCATCGCGATCGTAGGGATGATTAATTCCTAACTCAAATCCGACATCCCATTTTTCCGAAGACCAAGCTGGCGTCAACAGACCGAACCCAACAATAGATATAGTGCAAACTACCCTCAGCATAAATTTATCACACTTCAATATTTACTAAAATCTTATAGTAGGGGCAGTGAATAAGCAAACCTGATCAAGGTAGAGTATTTGGCATCTGGCATATCCGATATAATATATTGACTTTGTATTTTTTTTGTTCTATATATGATCTGGATCATACTCGCAACGAGAAACCCATGCCTTATTCACTAAACCCGCACAGCCAGACTGCCCCGCGTTCTTTGAATGCAGGCGCTGCGCCTATAGCGATGCGTGCGCACCCCCGGGGGAGAGGGCGAGAACTTTTCTCAAAAACGTGGCAGATCCTGCTAAGCCAGCCAGACGCAGCACAAAGACAGGAAGAAGAGGTGCTTACGCCCTCAGGTCACCGCTTTGCTGTTGCAGTTCCACACCCAGCGCATCGGTCACGGTTTTCGCGATTTGCGGGGCGTTCAGGGCCGCCATCTCATACATCCGGGCTGGCGAAGCCTGATCCTGGAAGACATCTGGCAAGGTCATGGTGCGGATTTTCACGCCGCTATCCAGCAAGCCTTCACGGGCAAGGAAGTGCAGCACAAACGCCCCGAAACCACCGACAGAGCCTTCTTCCACGGTCACCACAACTTCATGATGCGCAACCAGTTGGCGGATCAGTCCTTCATCAAGCGGCTTGGCAAAACGCGCATCCGCGACCGTGGTGGACAGTCCTTGCGCGGCCAGCATGTCAGCAGCACGGTGACATTCCGCCAGGCGCCCACCAAGGCTCAGCAAGGCAACACTTGTCCCTTCACGGACGATACGGCCCTTGCCGAGCTCAAGGAATTGCGGCGTCTCCGGCAATTCAATGCCAACCCCTTCCCCGCGCGGGAAGCGGAAAGCGATCGGCCCGCCATCGTATAATGCGGCCGTGTGCGTCATATGGGTCAACTCGGCTTCATCACCTGCGGCCATGATGACCATGTTGGGCAGGCAGCCAAGATAGGCAAGGTCATAGGCCCCGGCATGGGTCGCGCCATCAGCACCGACTAGCCCAGCCCGGTCCATCGGGAAGCGCACTGGCAAATTCTGCAGGGCAACGTCATGCACCACTGAATCATACGCCCGCTGAAGGAAGGTGGAATAAATCGCAGCAAACGGCTTCATGCCTTCTGCCGCAAGGCCCGCCGCGAAGGTGACCGCATGTTGTTCCGCAATGCCCACATCATAGGTGCGATCTGGGAACTCTTCCATGAACTTGTCAATGCCCGTGCCGCCCGGCATCGCTGCAGTGATACCGACAATCTTGTCATCGGCTTTGGCATTCGCGATCAGCTGTTTGGCGAACACGGATGTGTAAGACGGCGCATTGCCCTTGGCCTTGTGCTGCTTGCCGCTGATGACATCAAACTTGGCAACGCCGTGATATTTGTCCGCAGAGGATTCCGCCGGGGCGTAACCCTTGCCCTTTTGCGTCACCACATGCACCAGCACTGGCCCTGTTTCCATGTCCCGGACATTTTCCAGCACCGGGATCAGGTGGTTCATGTCATGGCCATCAATCGGCCCAACATAATAAAAGCCGAGTTCTTCAAACAAGGTACCACCCTGCACCATGCCACGGGAGAATTCTTCCGCCTTGGCCGCGCTGTTATAAAGCGCCTTGGGCAGTTTCTTGACGAGCTGCTTGGCAAAATTCCGGAAGCCCTGATAGACGCCGGACGAACTCATCCGCGCGAGATAGGCACTCATAGCGCCAACCGGCGGCGCAATCGACATGTCGTTGTCGTTGAGGATCACGATCAGGCGCTTGCCGAGGTCTCCGGCATTATTCATCGCCTCATAAGCCATACCGGCAGACATCGACCCGTCACCGATCACCGCGATGACATTATTGTCGTCCTGGCGCATGTCGCTAGCGACCGCCATGCCAAGCGCTGCAGAAATGGATGTTGCCGCATGAGCCGCGCCAAACGGATCATAGTCACTTTCACTGCGCTTGGTGAAACCGGACAATCCATCTTCCTGCCGCAGGGTGCGAATACGATCACGACGCCCGGTCAGGATTTTATGGGGATAGCACTGGTGGCCCACATCCCAGATCAGCTTGTCCTTAGGTGTTTCGAAAAGATAATGCAGCGCTACCGTCAATTCGACCACGCCAAGCCCGGCACCCAGATGCCCGCCTGTAGTAGAAACGGCATCAATCACCTCATCGCGCAACTCATCGGCCACCTGCCGCAGCTGGCCGACCTCCATCTTGCGCAGGTCTTCAGGATAAGTGATCTGGTCCAGAAGGGGGGTGTCTACGGCCATGTAAATACTCTCTTTGGGCTTTGTGCGCTTTATTATGAGGCATCGCGCGCATCTGCGGCACAATAATGACTGCGCCGGGATAACACAATGATTTCCCTGACATTTAGATGTCAGAACTTTTGGGACAAGGCTGGCAACTTCTTCACGAATGCGCTGTCTCAAGCATGGACCGCCGTGCCGATATATCCTCAAACCAGGCCGCCAGATCAGCATGATTATCCCGCCAGGCAATCTCAGAATGTCGGAAGTCGAGATACCCCAGCGCAGATGCGTAAGCGATCAGGCCGATATCAAGATCACCAGAATGGCTGGCGAGATCTTCCTCGGCTGCTGCCACACCGCGCAGGATCACGTCTCTCCAGCGATCCATCCAGTAAGCGGATTGTTCAGAATCCGTCCGGCGGGACTCCAGCACCATGTTGAACGCCGCATCAATGATGCCATCGCCAAGCGCCTGTGCACGTTCAGCCCGCCAGCGGTTCTCGCCTTGCGGAAACAGCTCAGGTTCAGACGACAGACTGTTCAGATACGCGCAGATCACCGGGCTGTCGAATAACAGGTCACCCCCCTCAAGGACCAGACAGGGTACCTTACCAAGAGGGTTACGAACCGTTTGCTGCGCCTCCGGCGTCAACGGGTTGGTGTTGATAATCTCCACCCGATCTTCCAGGCCTTTTTCAATCGCAACAATGCGAGCCTTTCTGGCGTAAGGAGAAGTCGGGGAGATAATGAGCTGCATGGCAGGAACCTCTTTGTTTATTATAAGATTATGACAGCGTAGGGATGATTTCTTTGCGCGCGAGGTACACCCCCACAACCATAAAGGCGATACCGAGCAAACGCTTCTGCGTTACCGGCGACACTGGCGCCCCGAACAGCCCGTAATGATCAATCACTGCTGCGCTGATCAGCTGGCCCAGAAGCACAAGGAACACAGCATTCGCAAGGCCAATGCGCGGCGCAGCAAAAGTGATCCCTGCAATGTAAAAGATGAACAGGAACCCGGCGAGGAAATAAACTGGCGGGGTCGTCGAGAGCGCTTTAAAATCCGGGCGCGCCGTAAACATAAGCGTGAGGCACGCAAGGCTAAGTGCGACACAACACAGAATGACCACCGCCCCCATAGCGCTTTCCAGCCGCACGCCCAACCCGGCATTCAAGGCTGCCATCACCGGGATGCCGATGCCGGCAAGCAGCATCAAACCAGAAAGTACAAATTGTGATGCTGACATGAGAGCCCCTTGTTTACTACAGATATGAAACGCTTGGCCGTAATCCCGCTAGCGCAACTCATCTACATACGGCGACAGACCCTAACTGAATTTTTGCTTTCAGCCTGCTAGTCAAAGCGCGCGGGTTCTGCCTTTGCCTCACCGTTCTCATCTAGGATGATCTTTTCGACCTTCTCACGGGCGGATTTCAGGCGTGCTTCGCAATGAGCCTTCAGGGCTGCGCCGCGCTCATAAAGCGTGATGGATTCTTCCAGCGGCGCATTGCCACTTTCCAGTTGCTGAACAATCTCTTCGAGTTCGCCAAGTGCATCTTCGAAAGACTTCTTTTCAATATCTTTGTGATCCGCCATCAGATCTTTCTCTCTCGTTTGCTATTCAGCAGCTTCTGCAGCAGGGCGAGACCCGTGTGCTACTTCTGGTGCATTCAGTTCATATGCGCGCCAGGACCAGTAATTGTTCCGCCGATCACGCGCTACACGCAGCCAATCACGCTTTTTCAGCAGGTGCCGATCGATCATCCAATTGAGGTAGCCGTGAGCACACAGCACCACATCCCCCTTGTCTGACAAGTCAATCAGGTAGTCTGCAATTTGCGAAACCCGACGCCAGGTACTCAAATGGCCTTCGGTATCACCAGGGGCCCAACCAAGACACCAGAAGGTACGGGAAACAACACCCCAGGTGCCGGGGCGTAATTTGATGAATGGAACCGGTGGCGGGGGCAATGGCGCCTCAACGAACAAAGCGTTTTGAGGCACCTCTAAATCTTCGCCAAAGATCTTGCTGGCCGTTTCTATCGCGCGCGGCATTGTTGAAGACAGGGCATAGGTTGCCTTGCTGGTTACCTCCAGCAAAGACTCAGGCGGGGTTTCATCGGGCTCAAGCCCACTGCGATTATATTGCGCCCACCAGTCCCCATATTCACGGGCTGTAATACGCACATCCCGCGATATATCCGGCTTTCCATGCCGCACTGTGATAATTCTACCCGTCATCCGACCATGGAATTAACCGATTTACGAAAGGCTGGCGAGTATTTTTCGAGATATAGCCAAGGGGTGATTAAGGTGCAGCATTAGGTATATCCAAACCTGCTACAGTGCTAAGAGAATCCAAAATAGTGATCTGATATATGTCGTAGTTTACGGAGGCAGAAGTGAAAACAACAGGATTTATTTTGATAATTACTTTTACGCTTCTGGTAGCTTCATGTGCCACAATAAATGAGGAGGTCACGTTTAGTGAGCAGAGCACACTTGCTCTGCTAATGCATGAAGCAGATGGGCATGAAACTTACCTGCAAAAAGTTGAGTTAGAAACCGAAACAACCTCAGGTGCCCCCATTATCCTGCAATCGCTAGACGAGTTCGGTTATAGCAAGGTAGCTCCCGGCAACTACGCCATTTTAGGAACGATGACTGCAAAAACACCTTTGGGCTCAATCGTAACCGAGTTTGAGCTAACTTGTTATCCTATAGCGCCAGTATTTTCCCTAGAAGCAGGAAAAATCACTATCTTGGGGCGTCCAACAGATGTCAGAATTGCTATTTTGAAGGCGGAGTTTGATGGGCTTGTATCTGACTATACAGTAGAGAGAGCAAATTACCTCTTAAATCAAAATGCCTCTGTTAGTGGGGATGTTACTCCTGTCAGTGTCTCAAGTTTTATTATGATGGATAGCTTGAAGATGAGGAACTGGAGGAGATACTGCGCTAATGATGGTACCTTTAAGACCATTAGCAGCCCATAAGAGCATATTTCTCTATTTCACCTTTAACTTTGCTTATTTTAACTGAACATCAAAAACCTGCGAGGACTTTCACGTGGGCAGCAGCACTTTTTGCCAGAGCGTCAAGATCATACCCGCCCTCAAGAAAAGAGACGATGCGGCCCTGGCACTGCGCCGCAGCGACAGCCTTGATCTCCTCCGTCACCCAGATGAAATCATCCTCTACAAGATTCAGCCCGCCCAGCGGGTCTGCAGCATGAGCATCGAAACCGGCCGAGATCACGATAAAGTCCGGGTCAAAATCCGACAGGGCGGGTAACAAGGCTTCTCCCCAGGCACGACGAAAATCCTTCCCGTCCGCACCGTCCTGCAGGGTCGCGTTGCATATCTGACCGTGTAAGCCCCGGTCCGTATCACGACCTGTGCCCGGATAATGCGGCCACTGGTGGGAAGACGCAAAAAAGGCATTCTCCCTGTCCCAGAAAATGGCCTGTGTGCCGTTGCCATGATGCACATCGAAATCAACCACCGCAACACGCGCGCAGTCATGAGCATCCTGCGCATGCAAAGCTGCTATGGCTGCAGAGTTGAAAACACAAAACCCCATAGCCCGGTCCTGCTCAGCATGATGACCGGGCGGACGCGCTGCCACAAAGGCGTTCTCTGCTTTGCCAGCCATGATCTCGTCCACCGCCGCCACCCCGGCGCCCGCTGCCCGGCGTGAGGCAGAAAGGGAATGCCTGCCCATCCAGGTGTCTGGGTCCAGTTGAATGACAGTTTCGTCCGACGGCGCAGCCTCGCGCACAATCTGCGAAAATGGCTCCGGATGCGCCAGGGCAATTCTGTCCCAGTCGACTTCCGGTGCTTCGCGCTTTTGAAGAAACCCGAATTCAGGGCTAACTAACGCATCTTTCACGTATGCATATCGCGGCTGTTGTTCCGGGTGTCCCGGGGGCGTTTCGTGATGCCCGAAATCATCATGGGTGTAGAGAAGAGTGATCATAAGGGCGGCCTACTTTTCATCACAAGACTGGTAACTGATGCTCAGCACATCAATAACAGGCGGCACAGCAAAACGCATGGGGATGCCACCAAGTCCTGTGCCAGACGAGACAAAGATATTGCCGCGTTGTTTTTGAGCATAGCCATAGCGGTGCACATCACACGCGAA
>JALEGM010000139.1 GCA_022763145.1 Aquisalinus sp.
GTTCAGTTGATGCCGGTCACCTGATGTTGATCGGGGTGCTGATCCTCTCCAGCTTGATGAATATCGTTTATCTGCTCGCGCCACCTGTACGCGCGTTTATGGACCCCCCACTCGGCGGCGGGGCGAAACCGCGTGAAATAACGGAAGCACCATTCTTCTGCCTGTTACCATTGATCCTGACGGGTATTGGTACTGTGGTCCTGTTCTTCCTCATGGGCCCGCTGACAGAATACCTTCAACCACTGATTACCGGCGGGGTGCAATAATGGACCATCCTGAAATCCGTGAGGATGAAAAGTCGATCTGGGAGAAGCCCGGAACGATCCGTGTCATCTGGCTTCTACTGATCATCGGCTGCATTCTTTTCGCTGGCGCCGGTTTCTTGCTCGCAGCCCAGGGGCAGCTTGTCTATAAACCGCATTTTGAAGACAAGACTGGCATCGCCGCCTTTTTTGGTGACATGGCAGACTATTTCCCGGCCTTTTATGCGCTGGTTGGATTTGTCAGCTTTTCTTTTATCGTACTTGTTGGCCAGCATTTGCGTAAGATTCTGATGCGTCCGGAAGATTACTACGATGTCGCTGAAGTCCCCCAGGATGATAGCGAGGTTCAATCATGATCTCGTCTTTCCTGTCACCGGATATCAGCCCGGCCCTGATCACGATTATCGCAGGCATTGCCATTGCATTCCTGCCGCAACTGTTCCGTAACGTGATCGGCCTTGGCGCGGTTATCCTCGGCCTCCTGCATTTATTCAGCTATCAGGTGCCTGCCGTGGGCGAAGGTGCTTTGTTTGCGACGTCGACGTTCATGTCGATGGATATGGTTGGCGTGCGCATTGACAAGCTCAGCTTTATCTTTGCTGTCATCTTCCATATCGCTGCCTTCATAAATGTCATCTATGGCTGGCAGCACGCGACTCGGCTGGAATCCTCCATGGGGCTCATTTACGCCGGTGCTGCGATCGGCGGGGCGCTGGCCGGGGACCTGTTGACCCTGTTTGTTTACTGGGAACTTGCGGCCCTTTCCTCCGTGTTCATTGTCTGGGCTGGCGGTGGTCACGCGGCTTTCAAAGCCGGGATGCGCTATCTCGTTATTCAGGTGCTGTCAGGTCTGTTCCTTTTGGCCGGAATTGTGATGCATCTGGGGCAGGGGAACGATCTCGCCTTTAACGCCTTCACCTGGCGGTTTGAAGATGGCGCGTTGAACCCTGTCGCTATCCTGGTGCTCATCAGCTTTGGCATCAAGGCGGCTTTCCCGATCATGCATACCTGGCTGCAGGACAGCTACCCGAAAGCCAGCGCCGTCGGCGCGGTCATGCTGTCTGCCTTCACCACCAAGCTTGCTGTTTATACGCTGGCGCGCGGTTTTGCCGGGGTTGATATCCTGATCTGGATTGGCGCGACGATGACAGCATTTCCGGTGTTCTTCGCCCTTATTGAGAACGATCTGCGCAAGGTTCTGGCTTATTCGCTCAACAACCAGGTTGGTTTCATGGTGTGTGCGATTGGCATCGGTACGCCGCTCGCTCTCAACGGCGCTGCCGCTCATGCCTTCGTGCATATTCTCTACAAGGCCCTCCTGTTTATGAGCATGGGTGCTGTTCTCGTCCGTGTGGGGACCACCAAGGCGACAGAACTTGGCGGCCTGCACAAGTCGATGCCATGGACGACCATTTTCTGCATCATCGGCGCCATGTCGATCTCGGCCTTTCCGCTGTTCTCCGGGTTCGTCGCCAAGTCGATGATTACCCTTGCCGCATCAGAAGCGCATCTGCTGGTCGCCTATTTTGTTTTACTCTTCGCCAGCGCTGGTGTGCTGGAGCATTCCGGTATCAAGATTCCGTACTTTGCCTTCTTTGCCCATGACCAGTTTGCCCCGTCTGTCACTGGTAAGGAACGCCCGAAAGATGCGCCCGCCCCAATGATGATTGCAATGGCGATTGCCGCCTTCCTCTGCGTGTTTATCGGTATCCAGCCGCAATATCTGTTCGCGCTGCTGCCCTTTGAGGCAAAATACACTGCCTATACGGCCGCTCATGTGGTCACACAGATGCAGCTCTTGCTGTTTGCTATTCTCGCTTTCGCCTTACTGGTTAAATACCGTCTGTATCCGGCAGAAATACGCTCATGGAACCTCGATGTGGACTGGTTCTGGCGTGTGCCGGGTCGCAAGCTGCTGATGTGGGGTGTTGGTGTAACGGCCTCTCTCTGGCATGCATTCTGGGGAGCAACCGTCAACATTACGCAAGCGATCGTTCGTGGTATGTATGCAACGCATGGTCCGGAAGGTGCGCTCGCCCGTTCCTGGCCAGTGGGCTTCATGGCCCTGTTCACCGCCATTGTTTTGGCAGTGATGCTGATCGTCACCTTCCTGACGACTTGATCTCGCCAGTCAATCTGATTTTAGACTTGAAAAGAAAAGCGGGAGCCCGCTGGTGCACCTGTCGAAAGAGGGGGGAGGTGAGATGCACGGGGGGCTCCCTTAAGGTCTGGGCTCGGTGAGGAACTAGAACCGATACCCAAGGCCAATACCAAAGACGACCGGGTTGAGATCTACATCAACCTTGTTGATGGCGCCGCCACTGTTCAGGGTCGCGGTTGTTTCCATCTGGATGTATTTGACGTCAATGTTGGCAGACCATTTGTCATTGAGCGGAATATCCAGCCCTGCCTGCAAGGCAATGCCAAAACTGTCATCGAGGTCGATATCTGTCGGGCCAACCGCATCAGTCAGATTAGTCGTGGCCTCTGTGTCATAAAAGATCGTATAGTTGAGACCTACACCCACATAAGGCTGGATTTTTTCACCCGGCGCAAAACGATATTGCAGGGTCAAGGTTGGCGGCAGTGTTTTGACGTCAGCAATCTTGCCGAGCGGTGCCAGAATACCTTCACCGTCAAGATCATGCGGGCTGGTGCCAAGGATCAACTCTGCACTCCACTTCTCATTGAAGAAGTATGTGAAATCGAGTTCGGGCACCCACGCATCATCAATAGAAACAGAGCCACCCGGAAACATCGGTAACACATCGCCAGAGCTTTCCTGCGGTGCCACGTTGATAGCGCGGGCACGGACCAGCCAGTCGCCTTCGCCTGCAAACGCAGGTTGAATCATGCTGCCAAGGGCAACGGTTGTCAGTAATGCTGTTCGGATCATCATTTCAGTCCCCTTTCTTCGCTGTAACTGTCAGTCTTCAGATAGGAAAAGGAGGCGGACCTTTTTTGATCTAGGTCATCGAATCCGAATGTTTCTGCTTGCACTCTATACTCGTTGAAAGAGGACAAGCCGATGAACCTGCCACTTCATCCAAAAGAGGCACAGGATCGCATAAGCGTCAGCCGTTCTCTCGGCTGCGCTTTGTGTACAGTGCGTGAACAGTCTGTCTGTACGGCCATGCACCCGAAGGAGCTGCCAGAGGTCGAACAGCGCATGGCCCGCCGTCATGCACAAGCTGGCACGGCGTTACTGACGGAGGGTGAGCCAAACGAGACGCTTTTCGTTCTCGTGAAGGGCAGCGTCCGTCTGAGCAAACAATTGGAGGATGGGCGGCGTCAGGTCACCGGCTTCCTGTTCCCGGGAGATATGCTGGGGGTGCGTAAGACAGATATCTGTGCTTACACAGCAGAAACTCTTGAAGAGAGCTATCTTTGCCGTTTCACCCACGGCTTTCTGGATCAGGCTGCAGAGCGCGCGCCCGCTGTGTCAGACCGCCTGCTACACCGCGCCCAGAACGAATACCACCGGGCACAGGAACATATTGTTCTTCTCGGCAAACGCACAGCCATCGAGCGTGTCGAGTGCTTTATTGACATGGTGGATAGGGCTATCGGTCATGATGACAACACCCGCGGCCGTATTGTGCCCTTGCCGATGCCCCGTCAGGATATTGCTGATTATCTGGGTCTGCGGTTGGAAACCCTCAGCCGGGCACTCGGCCAGTTACGCAAGGCCGGTGCCTTGAGCGAGGTCAACAAGCACTATCTCATCCGCCCCACTGCCATGGAGACAGAGTGACACTGTCCCCATTTTCTCTGTTCCAAATATCAAATGTTCCTGATATGTTCTGATTGCTGGGATGGTGGACCAGAAACTTATGTGCCCCCCTCTGCCAGGCTTTATTCTCGGTCGCCCGATTGAATGAAGCCGCGATTGGCGGCGGGAGAGTTGCACAATGGAAAACCAGCCCGACTGGATGAAAACATACGATCAGATGCAGGTGCTCTGGCGGGATGCGTGTGCCGCTGTGGTTCGTGATATTGTGGCCGACGCCTTTGACATTGCGCCGGAGACAATCATGTCAAAGAAACGCGGACGGGAATACGTCGCACGTGCCCGGTTGGTAGCGATGTATATGCTGCACACCACCTGCTGTATTTCCCAGAAACAGACCGGCCTTGCCTTCGGGCGCAGCCGCAATGCGGTCTCTCATGCCTGTACTCGCGTTGAGGATCTGCGCGATGACGAATATGCCGATATCATGCTGGATATCATGGCCCGGCATATCAAGACGCGCATCGCAGATATCGGCATCCCGACTTTGCAGGCCCTTGCAAAGGACAAAGCGGAAGAAGAATCCCGGTCACGCCCCGGATTTGAAATAGAGCCAGAGACAGCTGCCGCCCTCAAAGCCAGCGTTGTTGGTGGTGAAGATCTGGCGGAACTACCGCTTATCGAAACCGCCAGCGGCAAACGCCTTCACGTGGTGTTTTTGAAATGAAGGCCACAGGTATGATGTACTGGCAAAACTCTAATCTAGGAACTGTCGCATGCGTGCACTAGCTATCTTCCTGGATGAGATATGCACATGTTGCTAATACATGTGTATTTGAGTGCTAAGCTAGGCACTATAGGATGGTATAGAGTGAGGATAGTTATGTCGCGGTTACGTTTTGCATTATGTTCAGTGCTGATATTTTATTGCTCTACTGTCGTAGGAGTGCAGGCTGAGTCTGGAAATCTTCCTCGCTTTCAAGAAGTAGCCGCAAGTGACGAAAATTTTCCGGTAAAGGTTCCGGGCTCGCATAAGTCACAGCGAGGATATCTTGTTGTCAGTGAAAACCCGTCTTCGGCTTCTGATCAAGTCATCAAATTGCCTGTCGTGGTCATTAAAGCTCGCAATCCAGATATCCAGATAAAGCGACCGCCTGTGCTCAGATTAGCGGGTGGTCCAGGAATGTCTGGATTGTCAGCAGCAGCCTATCCAGGCGCATATCCTTGGAGTTATGATCGGGATTTCATCATTCTTGGACAAAGAGGTACGCAGGGTGCAGAGCCTGAGTTAATGTGTGCTGAGTATTTGAATGCCCAAAAAACATCAAATTTTGCCGAGGAAAAGATAGAAGCAGCAACGATCTGTCGAGATCGTTATCAAGAGATGGGAATCTCTGTGTCTTCCTACCATTCAGCAGCAAGCGCTGCTGATATAGAGGCTCTTAGGAAGGTACTGGGTATAGAGAAAATTTCACTATACGGTGGTTCATATGGTACGCGCCTTGCCCTGACTTATGCGCGCGAATACTCTGAAAATGTATCTTCTATGGTATTGGACTCTCCTCTTCCACATACTGTTTCTTACGATGATGAGAGTCCTGAAAATTTTAAAGCAGCACTTCAAAAAGTTGCATCTCTATGTGAACTAAATAAGGAGTGTACTGCCGCCTTTCCGGATCTTTTCCAAAGATTTCAGGCTGCTTTAGATTTGGCCAAGCAAGAGCCATGGCAAGCAGTAACTGAAGATGATGATTCTGTTCAGTTTACTGATCGGGATCTGGTCATGCTTATCAATCTAAGCTCAGAAAACGGGATTGCTGAAGCACCTTTAATGATGGATGCAATCGCAAGGCGCGATTTGAATATGATACTACCCCGGATGAATGCTGATTATCAGCCAAATCAATTTGCATGGGGCATGAGGTTATCATTCTGGTGCAGCGAATCGTTGCCGTTTAGTCAGCGTTTCCTTGGAGTAGCGGAGCGTTCATTTGCAAGTCTGGATGGTGCCGTCGTATCCCCTGAGGTGTGCAGTGTTTGGGATGTGCCAAAGCGACCAGATAGGGAAAAGGCGCCTACTGTAGGAAATATTCCTACTTTGGTCATCGCGGGAGAGTTGGATTTACTCACGCCGCCTCGATGGGGGAGCGAAATAATCCGTCATCTTGCGAACAGCCATCTGGCAGTAATACCTTATGGTCGTCATATGGAGACCACCAATTGGTCAGGTGACGGATGCGCGATGAAAATCGCAAAGCAATTTTTTGAAAATGAAGAAAAGTTTTTAGCTGAGCCTGAAGTAGCTACTTCTTGTTTGGGTGAACGTAAAGCGCCAAATTTCAAGACTGAGATTAGCCAGAACTAGTGTCTAAATAGAGAGTATCGTTCGTGATTAAGCTACACGAGGGGTAAACATAATTCTCTCAATTATTTTGTCAGCACGGATCATGTGCGCCCTGCAAAGCCTCATGCAGCCAGGGACCCACATTATTGACAATGACGGAAACGCCCTCCGGTGTCGGATGGATGCCGTCCTGCTGGTTCAGCGATGGGTCACCGATCACGCCGTCCAGGAAGTTCTCCAGCAAGGGCACACAATATTCAGCACTCAGTTCATCGAATACGGCATTGTATTCTGCGGCGAAAGTGGCGGTAGCATTGCCAGGTGCGCGCAGGCCTGCGATCCCAACCCACAGGTCACGGTTAGTTGCCTTGACCAGCATCTCTTCAAGGGCTTGCCGCGTGACTGCCGGATCAATGCCGCGCAAGAGGTCGTTACCGCCCAGCGCAATCAGCACCCCATCGGTGTCTGGCCCGACTGACCAGTCGAAGCGCGCGGCAGCGTCCTGCATCCGGTCTCCGGAGACACCTGCATTGACGACTTTAATCTCTTCTCCGCCCGTAGACGGCTGTAACTCCTCAAGGCGCGCATCCAGACTTTCAGTCAGAAGGCGTGAATTATTGAGACCAAAACCGGCGGTGATGCTGTCGCCCAACATCACAAGTCTGAAAGCATCGGATTTTTCAGTGTCGGTTACCGCACTGTCAGTGGTAATCGAGGCAGATACTTCCATATCCTTTGAAGTGTCGGGTGCGCCTGTTACTTCCGTTACAGTATCAGATGCGGTCTCGCCGCAGGCGGTCAGGAGCAGGAAGAAAAATGAAAGAGAAAGCCGCATGATATTGCCTGAAAGTAGAGCGTCGAAACTTCTGCAAAAACGTGGCGGATCCTGCCACAGCCCAATCATAAGAGGTCTGCAGCATGACGGCTAGTAAACTTCGTGTCATCCCGGCTTCGGCAGGAGAAATTGTCCTCCAAACCAGTGACCTGCATTTGACGCTTTCAGGTGCCGCCGGCTCCGTTGAAATCCTGCGCGGTATCGACATTGATATCCGGCAGGGAGAGGTCGTTGCTGTCACGGGCCCGTCCGGTTCGGGCAAGTCTTCCTTACTGGCCGTTGCCGCCGGGCTTGAGCCTGCAACGGGTGGCGCGGTTGAGTTGTTGGGCCGGAATATCGGCGGGCTCAGTGAGAACGATCTTGCCAAATTGCGACGTGGCCGCATCGGTATTATCTTCCAGTCATTTCATCTCCTGCCGAACCAGACAGCTCACGAAAATGTCGCAGCGGCCATTGAACTGGCTGGTGAAAAAAATCCTGGCAAGGCACGGAAACAAGCTGCAGAGGCGCTGGCCCGCGTCGGTCTCGCAGACCGTCTCGGCCATTTTCCACGCCAGCTCTCTGGCGGTGAGCAGCAACGTGTGGCTGTCGCGCGGGCTGCGGCCATCAAACCGGACATAATCTTTGCGGATGAGCCAACCGGCAATCTGGATCAGCGCACTGGCAGCGGCGTGAAAGATCTCTTGTTTGAAACTGCCCGGGAGCAGAACGCTGCCCTCATGCTTGTAACTCATGATCGAGCCCTGGCCGAGGAATGTGACCGGATCATTGCCTTGGCAGATGGCAAGGTTGTCGCCTGATGGATATCCGCTGGCCCTTGATAATCTCTCTTGCTGTGTCGGATTTGCGCGGCGGCGCCAAAGGCCTGACCACATTCATCACCTGTCTGGTGCTCGGCATTTTTGCTATCGCCGCTTCTGGTTCCGCCGCCAAGGCATTTCAGACCGGCCTTGCCAATGAATCGCAGCTTCTGTTTGGCGGCGATGTACGCCTTGCTTTTGCTCAGCGCACCTTGCCGGAAGAGGCTGTCATCTGGCTGGAAGAGCGCGGCCGCGTCGCTCAGTTGACGGAAGTTCGCGTCATGGGCGAAAGCGCACAGGCGCGTCGCCTTGTGGAACTTGTTTTTATTGATGACAATTACCCGCTCCTCGGTGATCTGACGGTTGCCCTGCCAAACGGTACGACAGATTGGCGCGCAGCATTGGCCCAAGAGAATAATCAGTGGGGTGCACTTGCTTATGACCGTGTCTTTAATGAACTCTCTGCTGTAACGGGTGAAAGTCTCGTATTGCCACAATCAGCGGTCACTATTACCGGACAGGCTGTTAAACAACCGGATTCACTAACCAGTGGTTTCGCTTTTGCGCCGCGTCTGCTTGTCTCGGCAGATGCTTTGGCAGACCTGGGCGTTGCCGGGCAAGGATTCCGCTTCCAGAGCGAATACCGGGTGCTCCTCGATGACGGCCTCTCGATGACGACATTCGTTGAGGACTTCAAAGCGGCGTGGCCTGATTATGCAACCGATGTGCAGACTCGTGAGCAGGGCGTCAACGGCCTCTCCGGGGTAATTGGTCAGCTTGAGCTCTTTCTGGGTTTTATTGGCTTATCGGCGCTCATCGCAGGTGGGCTTGGGGTTTCTGCAGCAGCGCGCGGAATCGTTGAAAGCCGCCAGAAATCAATTGCGATACTGAAAAGTCTTGGTGCAACCGGTGGCGAAGTGCAGGCCGTGCTCGCAGTCCAGATTGGTCTGATGGCTTTTATTGCAATCATCATCGGCCTTGTTGCCGGTGCGCTGACGCCGCTTGGTGTTCTGGCATTGTATGGTGATCGCCTGCCATTTCCGGCAAATGCAGCGATATTCCCCGAACCGCTTTTCTATGCAGCGCTTGCTGGTCTTGTCGCGGCTTTTGCTTTCGCGGCTATGCCGCTAGGTGCTGGCCGGGTTACACCGCCATCTTCCCTGTTCCGGGCAGGGCAGGGCGCAACACCGCGCCGGGAGCGTATTATTGCGCTCGGTCTGTTTCTCCTCCTGCTGATGATTGGGGCCACTGCTAGCGATGAGCCGCAGATGGCATTTGTGCTGGGCCTCGGGGCGGCAGTCAGCTTTTTCATTTTCTGGGGGTTAGGTAAGTTGGTCCAGCAGGGTGCCCGTATAGTGCGCCCGCGTCTTGGTGGCTTCATGGGGCAGGCGGTTTCAGGCCTTGCCGGGCTTGGCTCACTGGCGCCACGCTCTGCCCCGGCTCTGGGTTTGGGGGCCGCGTTGCTCTTTGCTTTGGTACAGATCCAGTCGAACCTCATTTCCCAGATCAGGGATATCGCCCCGCAAAACGTACCGTCCATGGTGCTGTTTCAGGTACCCCTCGACAAGGTTGAGGCGGTTGATATTGCGGTGGAGGAAGCAGCGCCGGAAATTTCGGAAGAAGATTATCGTCGCACCCCGATGATCTCTGCCCGTCTGATCTCTCGCAACGGCGAGCGTCTGAACCCGGATGATATGGAGGACAATCGCTGGTTTCTGGAAGATGGTCTTGATGTGACTTACGCCGCAAGCCCGCGTGAGCCTGAGCGCCTGGTCGAAGGCGAATGGTGGCCTGCCGACTATGCTGGTGATCTGCTCGTCTCACTGGAGATCGAAGTCGCGCAGGAAGCAGGCATCGGCGTAAATGACGTTCTTACCTTTGATATTCTCGGACGACAGATCGATGCGCGCGTCATCAATTTGCGCAGTGTGGATTGGGGCGGCTTTGGCGGCAATTTCGCGGTGATGTTCTCCCCCGGCACGCTGGAAGCTGCAAATCCCAACAGTATTGTCCTCATGCGCCTGACCCCGGCGCAGGATGATCTGGTGGCCGCAGCGGTCGCCAAAATTGATCCCGGCATAACGATATTCCGTGTGCGCGAAGCCCTTGATGCGGCTGCGCGCATCTTTGGCCAGTTGACGGTTGCCATCCGTGTCATTGCACTGGTTGCATTGTTTTCCGGGATTGCTGCATGTTTTGCAGCGCTGACAGCCGGGATGCGGGCCCGTATCTACGAAGGCGCGATTCAGCGTGCGCTTGGCGCCGATCAGGGCCAGCTTGTAGCAGCAACCAGCCTTGAGATTGCTCTGACGGCGTTGGTGGCCGTCATCGCAGGCGGGGCGATTGGCCTTTTCGCCGCATGGTATCTGGTGGTACAGATTTTTGAAGCCACATGGATTGTGGCGTGGGCGGAGTTATTCACCATGTTGGGTATTACCGCTGTACTGGGTGCGGTCGCCGGCGTGATTATGGCCTGGGTTGCGACCAGCCAATCCCCGCATCAGGTTCTGACAGCAGGTGAATTAAGGTAATCAGGTCGCGCCGGCCTGTCTGCGAATACGTTCAATCATTGAGACGAGTCCATTAGATCGTTGTGGCGTAATGTGATCTTCAAGGTCCAGTTTTGCGAGCTCCGCTTTCGGATCAATGTTCACGGCGTCTGCCTTGCTCTGGCCATCATACAAGGCAATTAACAAAGCAATCAGGCCACGCACAATATGCGCGTCGCTTTCGCCGCGAAATTTGAGCGTGTCGGACTCTGGCGCATCAAACGTCAGCCACACCTGGCTGGCGCAACCACGCACCTTGTTCGCTTCTGTCAGCTCATCATCTTTCAGTGGCGCCAGCTGGTTGCCAAGGTCGATGATATATTTGTAGCGCTCCTCCCAGTCATCGAGAAAAGAGAAGTCATCCACAATCGTTTGAAAATCAGGCATCGTCTACCTATGCAATTCATAAAAAAGCCGCCCGATTGCGGACGGCTTCAATAGATATAAGCCGTTTCGGTGGCGGCGCTACCTAGCACCGGCATTTGCAATCCAGCCAACACAGGAAGAAACTTCCCCAAGGCCGTGCTTGCCGATGCAGAAGACTTCTTCCGTCGATGTGCGTGTGGCTGAAATACATTGATCCAAATTCAACTTGGCCGAATAATAGCAACGACGCGTATTTTCACTCTTTGCATAACCATTGACGATGGAATCTGTCAGATCGCCTACGGAATATCGGGCGGCTAAAACAAGCGCGCGCGTAATGATCGGGCGGGCGCGATCATTGGTTAGTGGGGTTGCATTGCTGGTTCCCCAGTTTGCGGCCCACATTCTGTCATAGCTATTCAGCCCTGGTGTACGCACGCCATTCGCGGTCGTGGCTGGTAAAACTGGCGTTGCCATACGAGACCGAGAGTAGGAGTAGTTCTCTGCTTCATACAGGCGACTTGGCCCATCTGTGCTCAGAGCCCGTTTAGCCCAGCCCTTATTCTGCATGGCATACGCTTCGCTGATATAGCGCTGGCCCAGTCCTTCAACATAAGTGGCGTCCTGTGCCGCCATCATTTTGATCGCATCTTCGGCTGCATATGCGCCTGATAAATTCCAGACAGATCCGGGCGTTGAGCGTAACTCTGCGAGAAATCCTTCGCGATCTTGCGCAACACGCGCCTGTATTGATTCAACGAATGCAGGCGTATCCGCCGCGACCAGCGCCGCGTAAGCAATAAAGCCCGAGGAGAGGTCTTCCGCAGTATGAGAGCCGAGACGGTTATGGGCGTCACGGGTCACACCCGCATTGTCGATCGGCGTAGCATCGACGATCTGCACATCATTTCTGAATTCGATGTATTTCGCGGCGCGCGCTTCCAATGGTGTCACATCAGCTTGGACAAATGTTTGGGCGCTAGCGGCAGAGATGGCGATAACGCCACAAGCCATTGAAACAGCTGCTATTTTTTCAAAATTTGTTGGGATGTGTTTTCGGGTCCACTGGTAAAAACGCTGCTGTCTGTCTGCCCTACGTGACATGAATGTCTCCTTACGCCTGCCTAACACTACTGAACCCCAAATACGGATGTGATGATTAACACATTTCGGGGAAAGTGAATCACCGAAATTCGCTTTAACAAAAAATTTATACATCTTGGCATCTGCGGTTCCTCTGAAAGCCAGCAATCATGCGGCTTGCAGAGGGGGCACAGAATATTTCGAGGCTCTTTAGGAAGCATTAACATTTGTTGGTCAAAGGTTAACCCAAGATGATCAGGGCTGTTAAAAATATACTGCCTTTCACGCAACCGGACCGCCTCTGGTCTGGTGACAGCGATGATGTCATTGCCCTTCATAAGCCCGATGGTCGGTTGACCCGCGTTTCTGAGTCGGTGCGTCATCTGCTCGGTCATACGCCGGAAGACCTGAACCGGAAATCTCTCACTAACATGCTCGCCCCTGCGGATCGGGCGCGCGTTATGTCCCTGTTTGCTGATGTTGCGACAACTGGCACCAAGGGCAGAACAGAATGCCGGTTCCTGACGGCAGACGGCAAGGTGCGCTGGACGGAAATCGCCGTTTCCGCAGACCGGGCCGGGCGCGTGCGCAGTATTATCCGCGACATTACAGATCGCCGTCAGCGCGACATTGACTTGATGGCCGCGCGCGAGCGGGCCGAGATGGAAGCAGACAGTCGCGCCGGGTATCTTGCTGACCTCAGTCATGAAATCCGCACGCCCCTCAGCGCTCTGATCGGTTTTGCCGACATGATGCGCAATGAGACCTTCGGGCCTGTTGGCCATGAAAAATATGCTGAATACGCAGACCTGATCCACAAAAGCGGGGAGCATCTTCTGTCCCTGGTTTCGGACCTGCTGGATATGGCCAAACTGGAAGCTGGTAAGTTTACACTGGATACTGAGCCTGTTGATCTGCAGGAGCTTGTCACAGAGTGTGTTGAGATCAGCCGCCTTGGCGCAGAAAAAGCCGGTCTTGATTTGAACGCTGATATCGCCCGTGACCTGCCAGCCGTGCAGCTGGATGCACGCGCGGTGCGTCAGATCCTGCTCAATCTGCTTTCCAATGCGATCAAGTTCACAAAAGAGGGCGGTATCACTGTGCGCCTTCGTCACGATGAAGATCATATCTGGCTGTCAGTCAGTGACACAGGTATCGGCATGAGCCGCGAAGCACAGCAGCGTATAGGGGCCCGTTTCGAGCAGGCCCATAGTGCGGGTGTGCGCGGCGCACGCGGTACTGGTCTTGGTCTTGCGTTATGTCATGCGCTGACGACCTTGCATGACGGCGAAATGCGTCTCGTCAGCGAAGAAGGCAGCGGCACCCGCGTCTCGGTCTGCCTCCCCCGCCACGACTCCTTTCCGGCGAGCGAAAAGGATCATATGGAGGATGCATTTGCATCACTATCAAGCGCACTCGATACGCAACTTGCAACCGAAAAACTGGCAGGCTGAATCAGACTCTAGCGGCCCTTCAGGTTTTTAGCCGCTTTGGCTTCATGGGCCTGATGTTTGATGAAGGCAGGCAATAGGGCCATCTTCTGTTTCGCAGGCAAGCCATCTGCCAGCCTGAAAATATTCTGATAGAAGAAGGCCATTGCCCCGAAGCCGTTTATGGCTTTTATCAGGTCAATACTTGAGCCGGGGCCAAATATGCCTGGCCCTATTGCCAGTTCTTTTTCGTAAGAACGGGCCGTTGTAGTCTCGCTTGAGAGTAACTTTTCGGGAAGATCCGTATCAACGCATAAGGGCCGGCCAATACCAATCACGTTTGCAGCACCGCTGCTGAGTGCGTCATCCATGCCGGTTCGCGAACGGAATCCGCCTGTCACCATCAGAGGCATTTTTGCGACCTCAGCAATTTTTTCCGCATAGGTTATGAAATAGGCTTCGCGCGCCTTGGTAGAGGCGCTCATGCCCTCCTCAAAGGCAGGCTCCATGCCTTCAAGCCCCATCATTTTCGGCTGCTCGTAATTGCCACCCGAGATTTCCAGAAGGTCGATCCCGGCATCGTTCAGCCGGCGGACGACCTGTAAGCAGTCCTCGAAAGAAAACCCGCCTTTCTGGAAGTCTGACGAGTTCAGTTTCACAGAAACCGGATACTCAGGACCGACAGCCTGTCGCACTTTTTCTACAATCTGCAAGAGGAGACGTGCCCGATTTTCCAGACTACCGCCCCATTCATCCGTGCGCAGGTTAGTCAGAGGGTTCAGAAACTCAGAGATCAGATAGCCGTGTGCTCCATGAATTTGCACCCCGGTAAAGCCAGTTTCCTTCACAACGCTAGCGGTATGCACGAAACGGGAAATGACATCTTCTATGTCATCCGCAGTTAAGGCACGTGGTTGGCCAAACTGTCCTCCCGGCAGTGCCACTTCGATCGCAGAAGGGCCGACAGGTTCCGTTGCGACGATCTTTGGCGATTGGCGCCCGGCATGAGAAATCTGTGCCCATATATGAGCGCCGTTCTCCGTCGCTGCTGAGGCGTAGGCGCGCAGGCCATCCAGCTGTTCTGTGCTCTGTTCACCGTCAATGGCAACATTGCCTGGCCGTTCGAGATAACGACGGTCGACCATGATATTGCCAGTCAGGAGCAATCCGGCGCCCCCTTCTGCCCAACGACGATAGAGGGTCGCATGGCGTTCAGTTGCCCTATTGTAATCATCCCCGAGGCCTTCTGTCATTGCAGCCTTGCAAAGACGGTTTTTTAGCGTTGCGCCGCAGGGCAGGGTAAATGGTTCATTGATCGTGGTCATAGACAATCCTTTTAGGACCGTTCTTGAAAGATCACACCGTCGCAATCAAGTGCGTTCCCGCTGATGAAAGGCTATAGCGCACCGATATTTCTGCTCAGTGCGTACCGTGCGATCAGGAAATCACGATCAGCAGTAATGCGCGCCACTTCCGCATTGGCAAGTTCAAGATCTGCATCGAGAATATCAAGCCGCGTGCGTTGACCAACTTTGAACTCCTCCGTCACGCCTTTTCGTGCTTCGCGCGCAGCGATGACCTGCGCAGCTCTTGCTTCAAGTACGGCTTCAGTGCTCAATATATCGCTGAAAGCTGAAAAAGTACGCTCCCTGACGATACGATCTGTTGCTTGTAGTTGATGGCGAGCCGCTGCTGATCTTGCTTTGGCGGCCCGTGTTTGCGCGTCGAGACTACCGCCGCTCCATAATGCCATGCGTCCGGTAAGGAATACACCATACTGCTCAGCTTCGCCTAATGCTTCGCCGAAACGCTCTCCATCTGCGTAGGTGGCTCTGGCTTCAAGCCCAATCTGCGGCAGGCGACTGCCGCGCGCTTCACGGACAGCGAACCGTGCTGCCTCCGCACGTTCTTCTGCCGTTGTGAGATCCGGACTGTTTTGCAGTGCGAGGGCAATGGCGTCTTCTGCTGTGCCAGGCAGACTTGAAGGGGCAGTGGGCATAGTGAGATTGGCAGGCGCTCTTTGCCCAAAAACTCGTTCATAGGCGGCTTCGGAGCGCGCCAGTGCTCCGGCAGCGGACATACTCTCTGCTTTTGCCAGTGCTGCGCGTGCTTCTGCCTGTTTCAGGTCCGTCACAGTTGCCAGACCAAGATTGCGCCGCGAACGTGCTTCGCTAAGGCGTTCCTGCGCCAGAACAACATTCTGCTCGCGGACCGCGAAGATATCCCGATCGCGCACTACATCAGCGGTCACCACGACACCGGAAAGGATCACATCCTGTCGCACGGCTTCCGCATTGGCTTGTGCGGCATTGCGCAAGGAGGCTGCGCCACCAATAGCGCCAGAGACACGCCCGCTGGTAAAGAGTGCTTGCTCAATAATGGCAGCTGCGCTGTTGGGTTCGCGTGTGCCGCTGAATTCGCCAGGGAGACCATCAATTCGGAGTGTTTCCTCAAGCGTACCAGTTTGTGCCTCAACCCGGACTTGTGGCAATAAGGCACCGCGTGCAGCGCGCAAGTCTGCTTGCGCTGCATCACGCTCTGCTTGTGCAGCGGCTATCTCAGGGTTGGTCTTATGAAGATCTGCTAGCGGATCAACTGGTTCAGCGGCAGTTGCTGTCCCGATAAGGGTGAGATACAGAATTTCAAGCATGAAGCGCTCCTTCGAGGCTGACTTTGACCGGCTGACCATCAACGAATGCTCGTACGGGGCGATTGCGCGTCACCAGCAGAAAGGCCTGCGGTACAAAGAAGAATGAAACTATCGTCGACAGCAGAACACCGCCTGCAATGGCGGTTGCAAAAGGTGGCCAGAAGCCACCTTCTGAAAGAATTAGCGGCAGGAAGCCCGCAAAGGTTGTCAGTGTTGTGGAGGTAATATGCCGCGCTGTTTCAAGCACGCCATCACGGATGGCGTCTATATCTCCGGAAACCGCTGCCGGGTCATTACGTAAACCTGACAAGATAATGATAGCTGCATTAATTGCGACCCCCATCAATCCCATCAGAGCAATGATAGGCTGGAAGCCGAATGGATAGCCGAAGATTGTCAAACTCAGCATGCCGAGGCCCATTGAAAAACCGGCAACTGAGAAAACAATAATCATTAAGCGGAAGGAGTTGAAAGTTAGAACGATTGTTGCGATTGTTGCAATCACGATCAGTCCAACCGACGCCAACAGGTTCCCTACAGCATCTGAGCGTGCCTCTGCATCACCGCCAAAACCATAACTATAGCCCGGTGGCATCGTGAACCCTCGTTCTTCAGCCAGCTTTTGAAAGGCTTCGACCGCAGTGGAGGGCAATGCATCGGGTCGAACATAACCGGAGATGCGATTCACTCGTTCAGCTTGATAATGCGTGATCACAGCCGGGGCAGGGCGCATGGTCAATTCACCAAGACCACTGACTGGTGTTGCTGAGAATGCTTGGCCAGCAGCCGCAGGGTTTGTAACGGTTATTGAGCCAATTTCGTCAAATGCGCGTCTGTACTGATCGCTCAGGCGGACAACAACCGGGATTTCTGACTCTCCTTCGATAATGCTGCCGCCCTGTGCCCCTTGTAGTTTCGCCGACATGGCTGAAGCAACCTGGCCGAGGGTTAACCCTGCCTGTCGCGCCCTATCTTCGTCAGCATCAAGCCAGATCTTTGGTTGACCGCCAGAAATAGAAGCTTCTGTTGCCACAATTTCCGGTATTTCCGCGAATATCGCTCTGGCTTCCTCGCCAAGTTGCTGCAAAGTGCCAAGGTCGCGGCCCGATATGCGCAACTCTACCGGTGCGTCAGTTGGCGGACCTTGTACGATCGTGCGCACCAGGACTTGTATGTCAGGCAAGGCCTCTTCCAATTCCTTCTGGATTTCGTTCTGTAACTGCTTAAGTCCCTTGAGTGAGCGCGTTGTGACCATCGCCTCAGCATAGTCTTTTGCCCCATCCGTATTCATCAGTACATTGTAGTAGAAAGAAGGCACGGACGAGCCAACAAACCATTCCGCGGATTCAATCTCCGGATGAGCTTCCAGAACGACATCTGCGATTTCAGTTGCGGCAACTGTTGCTTCAATGCTGGACTGTGGAGAAAGTTTCAGTTCGACATGAAACTGGTTCCTGTCTGCCTCCGGAAAGAATTGAGATGGCAAGGTAGTCACACCAATGAAACCAAGCGCCGGAAACACCATGGCTGCCATCATGGAAAGGCGCGGTGCTTTGAGCGAGAGTTTCAGGATCGCGGAAAACGCCTCGCCAATGAATGGCACCGTCAAGCCGACACCACCAGGCTTCTCGTCATCCGTATGCACAACTTTCGGCTTGCGCAGAATCAAACCTGCCAGGGCAGCAATTATGGTGATCGCAATCAGATAAGAAGAGATCAGGGCGATGATCACACTGTCAGCAATCGGGCCGACAAACTCGCCAGCGGGACCTGGCAGAAGTGTGATCGGCAAGAAGGCCAGTACTGTGGTGATCGTCGAGCTGAGCAAGGGTATCCACAAGCGCTCAACAGATTCTGCCACTGCGGCGCGGGTCGAAAGCCCCCTGGAAAGGCGGCGTGCCACGGCGTCAGAGACAACAATCGCGGCATCAACTAACAGGCCCAACGCCACGATCAGACCAGTGATGGACATCTGATTGATGGGCTGACCGATAAGGTTCATCATCATCAAGGAAGCCAGAGCTGTCATCGGTATAGCGAAAGTGACCAACAGCGCAGAGCGGAAACCAAGCGTGAAAAACAGAATGAGTACGACCAGGCCGATACCGATCAGCAGGTTCTGAATGAGCGTACCAAATCGTTCGCCGGCATATTCGGCCTGATCGAAAATGACGCGCAGTTCTATCCCTGCCGACAAATCATCCTCGAATTCAGCAAGCACGTCTTTCACTTGTCCTGACCATTGGCCGACGCGCAGGCCCGTTTGCATTCTTGTGCCAACGACAACAGCAGGACGACTGTCCACGAAGGCAAGATTGGTATCAGGAGATACGAGTCCCCGACGTACCTCTGCAATATCATCTACACGGACAATACCGGCAGTTTGTGATGACATAATGGGCACACTGCGTACGCGATCCAGCGTATCCAGTTCCCCGCGGACTTCGATTGGGTAGACATTTGTATCGCCGAAATATTGTCCCGCTGACCCCTTTGAGTCTGCATTGGCAATGATGGAAGCAATTGCCCGCTCATCAAGACCCAGTGATTGGGCGATGTCTCCGCCCAATGAAACTTCAATCTCTTCCTGCGATGTACCATGGATGGCGACATACTCAGTACCAAGTACATCGCGCAATCGGGATTGAAGCTCTTCCGCGGTTCGCTTGAGGATCAACAGGTTAGGTGCACTTTCGGCGTCCCATATCAGGGCAGTGATGACGGTGTAGGCGTACCCTCGGTTGTCAATAAATTCCGGCTCCAACGCTCCCGCCGGCAGACCAGCGCTGGCATCAGAGACAGCATCGCGGATTTCAGAGAATGCGCCTTCTGTGTCTTCGACATAATCATTCAGGAGAACAGTCACGGAGGATAAACCGACGCGTGAGGTTGAGTTGATCCTGTTAATTTCGGGTATCTGACGCAGTTCATCTTCAATGCGTTGTGTGACGAGTCGTTCAACTCGTTCTGCGCCCGCACCAGGGAAGGGGGTCAGGATTGTTGCCGCCCGGTTGGTAATTTTCGGGTCTTCCTCCTGCGGCATCGTAAATAAGGCTGTCATGCCGCCAACAAAAATCAGCAGGATGACGAGTGCGAGCGCCCGTGGCGCATCGAATAGGAAAGGTCTCATGATGCACCCTGTGCCGTAACTGGCTGCTCAACAATGGTTACGCGTTGACCCGGTACAAAACGGAAGGTTGCTGCGGTCACAACGCGGTCTCCTTCTTCTAAAGTGCCGGTCACGAACACGCGGGAGTCACCAATATGTATGATCTCCACATCCTTGCGTGCGATAATCTGTTCATTGTCTTCGTTTGTTACAACAACGTAAACGGACCATAATCCGCGATAGCTCTCATTCAGTGCTTTTGCAGGTACCCATACGCCGGTCGCTAACCGTTCTTCTTCGAGCGTCAGGCGTACGAGCCCGCCGGGTACAAAGCCTGGATCCTCGGTGATCTCAAATCGGGCAGTGACTGTCTGTGTAGAGGTGTCAATTGCATCGCTTATTCCCGTCAGCTCACCATCTGCAATCAGGTCACCAGCTTGAAGTTGGTGACTGTCCCCAATGCGCATACGGGTCGCGAAGCTCGCTGGTATACCAATCAGCGCATCCAATTTACCGCTGGCGTTGATGCGTATAATGGGTTGTCCGGCGTTCACCGTCACGCCGCTATCTACATAGCGTTGCACGACAACACCATCAAAGGGCGCGCGCAAGGCAGCGTCTTGCAGGTCTGTGCGCGCTGTGGCGAGTGCCTGGTCGAGTTGCCGGGCGCGTGCGCGCAAGCCATCGCGCTCCGCTGTAATGTCATCAAGGCTTTGCTCTGTAGCATAGCCTTCTTCGAGTAATCCCTCGATGCGACGGATGGTCGCTTCTGATCTGGCAAGAGAGGCGGCGGCTTCATCGCGCGCCGCCTGTAACTCCCGTTGCCGGTTAGCGAGGCGCTCCGGATCGAGTTGCGCTAATATCTGTCCAGCAGTTACGCGGTCGCCGATGCGAACAGTGACATCAGAAACTTCGCCTCCGACCTGGAAGCTGACATCAGAAACTTGCGCTGCCTCAATGCGTCCCGGAAATCGCCGTGCGGCCACGTAGCGATCCTGAATAACGGCAGTCTGCACTGCGACAGGCAGTGGTCTTGCTGTCTCCACATCGTCACTGGCCCGTAAGGATAGAAGCCCTGTCCCCATCATGGCGGCGGCAAAAACAATGACGACAAAGGAGCCGCACCAGATGGTCAATCTTAGCAGCTTTTTCATGAACGCACGCATGGCAACCTCTTCACTTGAATATCACGCCTTTTGTGATATATGACAAAAAACAAAAAAAGTCACAAGTCATAACTTAATGTGACAGCTAGGGCGAAGACAGGTATTGTCAAATCCCTTAGGAGACCTCGAATGCCGAGACTTAACTTGAGCGAAAGCGAAGCGCGCACCCTGATTCTGGACAATGCGCGCGCACTTTTCCTGGAAATTGGCTACAACAAGACCACCGTGGCAGACATTGCCAGGGCTTGCGGTTTCAGTTCCGCTAACGTGCATCGTCTGTTTGGCACTAAGGGCGCGATAAACGAGGCGATTGCCGAGCGGATGCTCACCGAAAAGCTTCAGGAAGTGCGCGCAAGCGTGGCCAGTGAAAGCACAGCTCGTGATAAATTGATCGCAGCATTACGCACGGTTCATTTGAGCACTCTGGCAACATTCAACGAGAAAAAGCGTGTGCACGACATGGTAACCTGCGCCATTGATGAAAGATGGCAGGCAATTCGGCGTTATCGTGTAGCCTTTCTGGACATAACGCGTTCAATCATCAGCGAGGGAATGGAAACCGGTGAATTCGCAGTCGATGACCTGGAGCAGGCGACAATGGGTGTGCATATGAGTCTGTTCCGTCTTTGTCATCCTGTGCTGGTGGTTGAAATGCTGGGGGAACCAGATGAAGGCCACATGGACACCCTGATCAGCTTCATTCTGAGGGGCCTTGGGGCTGCAGGCATTCAACAGGTAGCACCACCAGTTGCTGCTGAGTAAACTAAACCTGGTGATGATACCCAACAATAGTCCCTGTATTTATATCATTGTACAAATTTGATTGGCATAAGGGTCAATGCTGGGTGCGAATTCGGAGGCTCGTTAGTTTTTGCTCTCTGCTTTTCTGACCAAGGCAGTATCTCACTAAAGTTAACCCACTTTGTTTTTGCTATCGCGTGGCGGGCATTAAAGTAGTAAGAAAGTCAAAGCGTAGAAATGAATGCGCACGTCGCACAACCAACAGGCGAACTATGAATTGGAAATTCCCATTAATCTTGGTGTTTGCTGCATTTTCTCTTGCTGGCTGTGCGGATACTTCGACAGAAGATAATGCACCTCCCAAAGTTCGCCCGGCGAAAATCGTAACTGTGACTGAGTCAGTACAAAGTCGTGAGTTGAGTTTTCCGGCGGTAGTGAGGGCGGCACAATCAGCAGAGCTGACGTTTCAAACGCAAGGTGAAATCAAAGAGCTGAATATTTTACAGGGCGAACCAGTTGTTCAAGGAGATGTTCTTGCAACATTGGATCAGCGAAATGCGCAAAATGCTGTCGAACAGGCGCGCGCCGAGTACGGAAATGCTGAAGCTGAGTATCAACGTGCCGTAAGACTGGTTGAGCGTGATGCCATTTCTCGCAGCGTTTTGGACCAACGTCGGACTCAAAGAGACATTGCAAAAGTGAATTTGGCTAATGCTGAGAAAACACTCGCTGATACGGTTATGGTTGCCCCATTTGACGGGGCGGCATCCAGGGTTTTTGTTGAGCAATTTCAGAATATTCAAGCGAAAGAGCCTATACTGATCTTACAAAGCGACCTTGTCGAAGCTGTGGTCAATGTTCCCGGCACAATTATCGCGCAGGTGCCACGGTTGGCGCCATCGAACGCAGTTGTGAAATTGGATGCTGCACCAGATCTTGAGATTCCAGCTATCTTCAAAGAGGCAGCCGGTCTCGCTGATCAGAGCACCCAAACTTATGAAGTAACCTTTGCTTTTGACCCTCCGGAGGATTTGTTGATCTTGCCGGGCATGACCGCGACGTTGTTTACATCTCTTGCTATTGGCAATGTTGAGTCGTTTGACCTCGGTGGTGTGGCCGTTCCATTGGGCAGTATTTTGGCGGAAGGCGATAATCTGTTCGTGTGGGTTGTTGATCCGTCAGACCAGTCCCTGATTAAAACGGCTGTGACAATTGGGGATGGCGCAGGCGATCAGATTGTCGTCACGAGCGGTCTGACGAGTGGTCAACAAATTGTAGCTGCTGGCGTTTCCTTTCTCAATGAAGGTATGCGCGTCACCCCTTGGACACCGGAGTAGGTGTTGTGAACATCGCAGAAGCATCGATACGCAACCCGCTTGTTTGCGCGATTGTAATCCTCATTGCGATCGTTGGTGGCTGGATGGCCTACCAGAATATGCCAAGGTTCGAGGATCCTGAGTTCACCATTCGCCAGGCCAAGATTTTCACCCA
>JALEGM010000140.1 GCA_022763145.1 Aquisalinus sp.
AATATGATGTCTCAGAAAAAGAACTCGCCTCTTTCCTGACAGATGATGTGCCTGGCGGCGCTATCGGTTCTAACGCCTTCGCTGTGGCACCATCACGTGCTGACGATGGGCACACCCGTCTCATGGTAAACTCACATCAGCCTTATACTGGTCCAGTGGCCTGGTACGAAGCGCGCCTGAAAACGGAGACAGGTTGGGACCTGATCGGCGGCCTTTTTCCCGGCACTCCCTTCCCGACTGTCGGCGCGAACCCCAATCTCGGCTGGGCCCACACGGTCAACAAGCCGGACCTGCTCGATATCTATGCCCTGACCGTGGATAATCTGAAAAAGCCGCGGCAGTATATGCTGGACGGCACCTGGCGTGACTTTGAAGTGAGTAAAGCGAAGTTCCGCGTTAAATTATTCGGGTCACTCTCCATACCGGTAACCCGAGATATTCTCTGGTCAGAGCATGGCCCAGTCCTCGTCACGAACCACGGCGCATATGCATTCCGCTATGCCGGCATGGAAAATATCCAGGCGGTTGAGCAATGGTACGAAATGGGCCGCGCTGAGACCTTCGAACAGTGGGAAGCCGCCATGCAAAGTCAGGGCGTGCCGAGCTTCAATACGGTCTATGCGGACAAGGAAGGTAACATTGCCTACTACTATAACGCCGTGATGCCAAAGCGAGCCGAGGGCTGGAACTGGCGTCAATATCTGCCTGGTGACACGAGCGAAGTGATCTGGGACAGTTTCCATACTTTTGAAGCTTTGCCGCAAACCATTAACCCGCCGTCAGGCTGGGTCTTCAACACCAACAACACGCCGTATCAGGCCACAGACACCGCTTATCATCTGTCAGAGGATGATTATCCGGCCTCATTTGGCATTGAGACCAACATGAACAACCGCGCCAAACGGTCCATGGAGCAATTCGAACCGGATCAAATCATCAGCGAGTCAGATTTCATCGCTTACCGGGAAGACATCTTCTATTCGCAAACCTCCGAGGCCATGGAAATCGCCAGCGAGATCGCAGCGATGGATTTTGCAGGTGATGACGTGCTGGTGGCCGGGCAGGAAATCCTGCGCGACTGGGATGGCAGCACACAGATTGATAATCGCAATGCGGCGCTTGCCATTCTCACCGCCTCCCGAGCCAATGACTTTCTAATGGGCGATGATGTGATGACCCGCGAAGACGCCTTCAAGTCCGCCATTGCAGACCTCAACACCGTCTATGGCCGGCTTGACCCGACATGGGGCGAGCTTAGCAAGCTGGAGCGCGGCGATACACTTCTGCCCCTCGCTGGCGGGCCGGATGTACTGCGCGCTGTTTATTATCACGACACGCTGCTTGAAAAAGGCTATCTCACCGCCATGGCTGGCGACACTTATATTCTTTATGCAGATTGGGATCCTGAGGGGAACCTGGAAGTGCAGACCATTCACCAATTTGGATCGGCGACCCTGGACGAAACCTCCCCTCATTATGATGATCAGGCGGAATTGTTTGCCAAGCTGGAATACAAAACGATGCCACTGACACTGGAATCAGTTCTGCCGGAAGCAACCCGAGATTACCGCCCCGGTCGCTAGACTTAATCCTTAGCGGGACGACAGGAGGTGGACTGAGGCCGGCAATGTGTGATTTGTCTCAAATGTTCGTTGAGACGACGGAGCCAACATTCATGTCCAACTAGACGACCAAAGTGGTTTGGTCTTATCTACTTTCATGAAATGGACCAAAGAACAGTTGAAGAATTTTGAGGCCAATAGATCAATCGGTCCCGATGCAGTTTATGCTGATAAGATTATGCGGCCTATGGCGGAAGTGTATTGTCCTGACATACTAGAGGCGTTCGATCAGCAATATAATTTGGGCGCTGCCCCTCTTGGCCCGAACTGGCATGTCTTTGCCGCAGATTTTGGACCAGCCACCGTTGAAGCATTAAAGTTGGGACATTTGAACGACCTTAAATCGTATTTTACATTTCTGAATTGGGCCGCTTATGAGCCAACTTCATATTTGAGCGAAGAGGTAATTATTACTCCTTTGGCAGATTTTACATATAAAATTAAACCAGAAGATTGGATGATATACTTCCCGATGCAAATACTAGATAAAGTGATCCAATACACACAAAATAACCTAGTATTAGAGATATCCCGAAAACTACGCGTAGAACAGAGACGACTCAACTCGCGTCGAGTGAGACACGATTTGTGTTGGGCGCCCCTACACAAATCATTTTCAAAAACTGCGGAAAAACTTGGTGTGCCTTTCACAAACTTGCTTTAGCTTTCATTGTCCAACTTGCAGCTGCATAATAGCGTTCTCAATATGATCCCGATCAATGTTTAGAGGCCAAACCCGGACATTCTGATTGGGCGTGACCTCTGGGCTTTATTATGTGGTGGGAAACTGAGAAGCTAACTTGAGGCTTTCCGCAAAACCTGCGAAGCAGAATAGTCAGTAACAAACCGGACATGTCATGACAGGCAAAGAAAGCCCAAAGCGCCCTGCTGCCACGATCCTCCTTTTGCGCGATGCGCCTGCCCTTCAGGTAGTCATGGTCAAGCGTCATCACCAGATTGATTTTGCGTCCGGCGCGCTGGTGTTTCCGGGCGGCAAGGTCACAAAAGGCGACAGCACCGTCCCTGCCTCACGCATACGGAGCAATCCGCAACTGCTACAGGAACTGAACAGTTTTGCTCTTGGGGCCATCCGTGAGTGCTTTGAGGAATGTGGCATTCTGCTGGCTTATGACGCTATCAGTGGCGAGATGGTCAGTGCGGGCCGCGCGGCTGACCTGACCCCTTTTCGCCCGCTTCTCGACACGGGGCAGCTCAGTCTGGCCCAATTTGTCGAGCAACAGGACCTGATTCTGGCTGTGGACCAGCTTGTGCATTTTGCTCACTGGATCGGCCCGAAAATGGCCCCAAAACGGTTCGACACGCATTTCTTTCTCGCCCGTGCGCCAGAGCGTCAACTGGCAGTCCATGACGGTCGCGAGGCTGTGGACAGCTTCTGGATAGAACCCGCCAAGGCCATGGAAGAACAGAAAAAAGGACGTGCGACAATTATCTTCCCGACCCGCTGCAATCTCGACAAACTCGCCCAAAGCACCACGACAGAAGAGGCCATAGCCAGAGCCGCAGCGTCAGATGTTGTCACCGTCGAGCCATGGGTCGAGGAGCGCGAAGAAGGCACCGTGCTTTGTATCCCGCCGGAAGCTGACTATCCGATAACTGCCGAAGCCATCGCGACCGCCATGCGCTAGGCGAAAGATCCTTTGCACGCCAGTTTATCCCTAGGGTCAGGACCCATTAATGTCGCCATTTTGGCGCAGCGAGGATTTGCGATGATTAGGAGAAGACTTGCAGGAATGGTTGCCCCCTTTCAAAAG
>JALEGM010000141.1 GCA_022763145.1 Aquisalinus sp.
GAGGATGGTGCCGAATTTGAGCCGGGCGATAATCTCAGGAAACATCTCGACGCCCTGGAAACCCAGATGCGCGAAGCCGCCTCCAACCTCGAATTCGAGGAAGCCGCGCGCCTGCGCGACGAAATCAAGCGCCTGCAGGAAGTGGAACTCACCATCGCCGCAGACCCCCTCGCCCGCCAGTCCGCCGTTGAGCAATCCATCACCGACAAATCCAATGGCCGCATCACCAAGTCCGAAGGTACTGTCAGCACCCTGACCTCAAAACCAAAGGGCGCGAGCAAGCCGAGAAAGAAGCGCACGAGGAAGGGGCCTTAAAGATGCAAAATAACCTCACCGCCCTATTTGCTTTAGCCTTCCTCTTTTCAGCTTGCAGTACGTCTGCCGAAAAATATCGAGACTCAGATTTGAATTATTGCGTTACGAACGCAGAGTTAATCGTGTCAGCCGGGCCAGGTGCAGCAATGCATGAGGAACTAAAGATACACCATTGCAATTACATCCCAAGCGGGGGTGACAAAAAAATCATCACTGTGGATACCATAGGCGAAAGCTACACCTACGAGGACGAGGTCCGTTTGAGCGGAAAAGTGTATATGGAATATAGATTTCAGAAGACATATGATCTCCTCCTGATTTCTTACGGGTACGATGTTTTCACCGATAATGGTGCCGAATTTGACTATCTCTTGTATGAAGTTGGCGGTCGAGGTTTGATAAAGGAGGGTGCATGGGTAGGTAGACCGTTACTGTCTGATGTCTTTAGCGAATAAGAAGTTTCTATCTCCCACATTACCACGGCTTGTCCGTGGCACCCATCTCCTGAGTTACCTGTACGAAATCCATAAACTTACCAGAAACAATCTTTCGACACACTTCGCCTGCTAACGCAGCCAAAGTGGCTCAGGATGAGATAGCAACCAATCTCCTCATGATGCCTTCTAGAATGCATACCTAAAAGAGCTGTTTACTCGTCATGCCTCGCCTCATGCCTGTCCTTATGCCTAGCTTTAACGACACCCAACTGCTCAAGCACGAAACCATGTAAATCTAGTCGGTTAGTTTCCAAAATAGTCAGCAAAGGAGTTATATATTTCAAGTCAGTAAGAAAGCCCCTGTCACATGGATCGCGCTTTACGAAACCAGATGACTCATCAGTGCGCACCTCAAAATACCAAATGGTAATCGGTGGCGTACAAATATATTCTTCCTGCAGCGGCGACGCCGCTACATTTTGGAAATCTGACACCGCCATTTCTTGGCGCAGAGTTTGAAAGTCATCTTGTGCCACACTTAACCAATATTGCTCAATTGTAGAGACAGCGCCTTGCTCAAAAGTGCTCACGTCATCTTGTGATATATAATCAGAAATTACGACACGGAAGAGATAATCATCAGAGGTAACATTAGATAGAATAGGTGATGGTTTTATGGGCCAACGAGAGAAATCGACTGCGATACCTATACCTTCATAGGGCATATCAATAAAAAATGTCACATCCTCAAATGGGTAATCAGCTGAACGGGAAAAAACGCCGATCTTCTCATCCGGACGACGTAATCCCGACTCTATCAGCGCGCGGCGAAATTCTTCATAATAATATTCAGGAGAAGCAAAATCGGGGACATCACGACCTGGGTGGTCAGCCGTAGTACAGCTACCCAATAACAAAAATGCAACACCCAATATATACCTCATCACAACCCTCCATAATCAGTCGACTTTGTTCGATCAAGAAACAGCTCCGCAAGCGGTATTATTTTAGTCCGAAACCTCAAACATGCTTGAAGGTAAGCTTTCACTGCAAACAACGAACATCAATCCACGCTAAGCAATGGCTGAAACGACTCCTCATCAATTTCTTTTCTGGTAGCCTCCAGAAGCCCTGCAACTTCTGGAAACTTCTTTCCAGCCAGTTCAAACAAATCATGTGCGTAAGCGAATTTTTCAACAAACCCCTCGTCGCAGCTATGGCGGCCAATGAAATTGGCGCCATCTTCTCTGATAAATTCAATGTAGTAAAATGTCCCATCCGTACATGAGCTCTTGAAATATGAAGGCTGAACCTCTTTATAGAAATTTTCGACAGCCAGATGATTGTAAACTTTCTCAAATTGAACTTCGCTAATGTTATTTGTTATAAAACTGCTTACTGTAGATCGTATTAAAGAATAATCATAGAAATTTTTATACTGATCATCTTCGGGGTCCCAATAATTGACTTTTAGCCAGTAAACATCTCCGAGATATGTGAAATCCTCTTTCGATCGTTTATCTATCCACCTTACAAAAGTGACCCCAATATTGGTATCAAATGACGGGGTAACAGTGACGTTAATATACTCAACCAGCCAATGTGGGTCTTCTTTATCCAGATTAGGCCGATCTCGATATAGCCCCAAATCCGCAAGAGACGTTAGATACATATCTTTATAATCACTTGCAGTAAGAACATAACACAAGTTGAACGTTACAGTCCCATCATCGTTCTCAGTTGTTTCAGGGCAGACTGGATACTCATCTGATACAACATTGACACTATCTTGGTGCGCACAGGCACTAAGCACCAGCAACATAAAAAGAAATATATACCTCACCCCAATGCTCCATAATCAATCGGCTTTGTTCGATCCAGAAACTGCTCCGCAGCCGGCATTGGATACTTCAGGCCCGAGCCGCAGTTGAACAGGACCACCCGGTCAGTCTTCGATACGCGCCCCTCTGCCAGAGACTGCTGATACGCCGCGAATGTCGCTGCCCCTTCCGGGCACAGAAGTAACCCGTCCTTGCGCGCAACATCCCTGTGCGCCTGGTCAATCGCCTCATCAGTCACCGCAATGGCAAAGCCGTTACTTTCGCGTACCGCGCGCAGGATCAGGAAATCGCCGACAGCCACCGGCACACGAATGCCGCTGGCAATGGTGTGCGCCTCTTCCCAGAGCGGCGCATGTTCCACGCCTTCCTCGAAAGCTTTGACAATCGGCGCACAGCCCGTCGCCTGTACCGCCACCATGCGCGGGCGCTTTGCCCCGATCCAGCCGAGCGCCTCCAGTTCGGCAAAGGCTTTCCACATGCCGATCAACCCGGTGCCGCCGCCTGTGGGGTAGAAAATAACGTCCGGCACATCCCAGCCAAGCTGTTCGGCCAGTTCCAACCCCATGGTTTTCTTGCCCTCAATTCGATACGGCTCTTTCAGGGTACTGACATCGTACCAGTGCATCGGCTCCTTGCCTTCTCCGACAATTTTGCCGCAATCATTGATAAGCCCGTTCACCCGCCAGACCTTGGCCCCCTGCAACGCAATCTCGCGCACATTCACTTCCGGCGTATCCTCTGGACAGAAGACATAAGACTCAATCCCGGCCCGCGAACAGTAAGCCGCCAATGCTGCGCCGGCATTGCCATTGGTCGGCATCGCCGCTTTGGTGATACCAAGCTCCTTTGCCATCGACACCGCCATGGCAAGCCCGCGCGCCTTGAAAGACCCGGTGGGAAGCCGCCCTTCGTCCTTGACGATAATCTCCCCTGCCCCCATCTCGCGCTCAAGTTTGTTGAGCCGAACCAAAGGTGTCATCGCCTCCCCCAGCGAGACAATGTTCCGGGTATGGCGAACCGGCAGCAGTTCGCGATAACGCCAGAAGTCATGGGTGCGGCCCGCAAGATCATCCCGCGACACAGCAACTTTCACGCCCGCAAGATCATAGCGCACTAGCAAGGGCCGCCCCTCCCGCGACAACCCATGCACCTCATCAGCCGCATAATCATCAGCCCCGGAAATGGAGCATTCCAGATTGGTGACAAAGGTCGGTCGATCTGTTGTCAGATTATCTTCCAGCATCAGGCTCTCCTCAGGTCTTGGCCCTAATAACCGATGGCGTTGCCATCCTTGCGCATCTCGGTCGCCCCGACATAAACGCCGGTCTCGGGATCGCGCATGATCGCCTGATAGCCACCGAAGATGACGCCATTCTCGACCACTTTCACATTATGCCCCATCGCCTTCAGACGTTCGACCGTCTCGGCTGGCACCCCCACTTCCACATTGAGCGTGCCGAGAAGGTCCGTGCCCGTGCCCGTCGGCGTCGAGCCACCATCATGGTTGAGCCGTGCGGCATCACCGGCTTCCTGCACATTCATGCCGTAATCCACCAGATTGACCATGATCTGGATGTGCCCTTGCGGCTGCATAGCCCCGCCCATCAAGCCAAAGCTGAGCCACGGCTTGCCATCCTTCATCAGGAAAGCCGGAATAATGGTGTGGAAGGGCCGCTTGCCCGGCGCATAGACATTCGGATGATCCGGGTCGAGAGAGAACAACTCGCCCCGGTCCTGCAACATGAAGCCAAGCCCGTCCGGCACCAGGCCAGAGCCCATGCCGCGATAATTGGACTGAATCAGGGAGACCATCATGCCGTTTTTGTCTGCCACCGTCAGATAGGTCGTGTCACCTTCTCCTTCCAGTTTTGGCTCTCCCGGCTTCGGCATCGTCATCGCCTTGTCCGGATCAATCAGCGCAAAGCGCTCCCGGCCATAGTCATCCGACAACAACCACTCGACGGGAATGTCTGCAAAATCCGGGTCTGCGTAAAATTTCGCCACATCCTCAAAGGCCAGACGCTTGGCTTCCGTGATATAATGCAGCACTTCCGCTGACCCGCGCGGCCATTGCGCAAGGTCGATATTCTTCAGGATGTTTGCCATCTGCAGGGCCGCAAATCCCTGCCCGTTCGGCGGCAATTCGCAGATAGCCACGCCATCGCGATAGCCGACGCAACCCACCTCAACCCATTCAGACGTATGCTGCGCAAAATCCTCATAGCGCAACGTCCCGTCAATGCGCTTCATATAGGCATCCATCACCTGTGCAATCTCGCCCTTGTAAAACGCATCTCGCCCACCTTCGGCAATTTTGCGATAGGTCTCGCCCAGATCCGGATTACGGAAAATCTCGCCTTCGCGTGGTGCACCTTCTTTGAAATAGGTCTCCCGCGCATTGCCGAACTCTTCGATCATATCAAGGCTCTGCTCAAAGCGTGCGAGATTGCGTCCAAAGTAATAGCCAATCACGGGAGAAACCGGGAACCCGTCCTCGGCATACTGAATAGCCGGGGCAAGCACGTCTTCCATGGACAAAGAGCCAAAGCGATCATGCAACTCGAACCAGCCATCAACTGTGCCCGGCACGGAAACCGGCAGACTACCAAAAGGCGGCAGGCGATCAGCCCCGTCCAGTCTCTCAATCAGGTCATCGTAGGACATACCGAGCGGCGAGCGACCGGAGGCATTGAGGCCATAAAGCTGCTCTGTTTCCGGGTCCCAGACAATTGCGAACAGGTCCCCGCCGATCCCGTTGCCCGTTGGCTCCATCAGGCCAATCGCCGCGTTCGCTGCGATCGCGGCATCTACAGCGCTACCGCCCTGTTTGAGCACATCTATCGCCACCTGGCTCGCCAGCGGGTGCGCCGTCGCGGCCATCCCGTTCTCGGCATAAACGGGGCTGCGTGACCACACCTCCCCGACAGGACGCCCACCTGGCCCAATCCCATACGCATTCTTATCTGACGCCAAGGATGACTCACTCATTATCCCGACTCCCATCAACATTACCGCTGCAAATCTGGTGAATTTCTTCATGTCGCACCTCCGTTGCGGCGGAGTTTACGGCTTTCGCCAGCGCTGTCACCCTGCCCGGCATAATCGTGATGCATCCAGAAACTGCAACTTGCACTGGTCATCGCCCC
>JALEGM010000142.1 GCA_022763145.1 Aquisalinus sp.
CATGCTGGTTGCAGGCCTCGCACTGCTTGGTATCGCTGGTTACTATGCAATTCTCACAGGGATGTTTGGCGCAGCGCCTGAAAGCCGTACGGTTGTAAACGGTCTGGTCGCTCTGTCACTTGGTGCATCACTCATTTCTGTTTTCGCCCGCCTCGGTGGTGGTATCTTTACCAAAGGTGCTGATGTTGGCGGCGACCTTGTCGGCAAGGTAGAAGCCGGTATCCCGGAGGATGATCCTCGGAACCCGGCAACGATTGCTGACAATGTTGGCGACAACGTCGGTGACTGTGCCGGCATGGCTGCGGACTTATTCGAAACATACGTTGTAACGATGGCCGCGACGATGGTGCTGGGCTCTATCCTGTTTGCAACTGCCGGAGATGCCACAATCAGCAGCATCATGCTGTATCCGATGGCAATCGGTGGCGCATGTATCGTCACATCAATTCTCGGCACATTTGCTGTGCGTCTCAGCTCCGGCTCCACAAATATCATGGGGGCACTTTACAAAGGGCTCATCGCTACCGGCATTCTCTCCTGGATCGTGCTTGCTGTTGTGACCAGCAGCGTTCTTGGCTGGGGTCAGGAATACATTGTTGGTGACAAGAGCTTCACCGGCCAGAGTCTGTTCTGGTGTGGTACGCTTGGCCTTGTGATTACCGGTCTGATCGTATGGATCACGGAATATTACACAGGTGTTGACTTCCGCCCGGTGAAGTCCGTTGCCAAGTCGTCAGAGAGTGGTCACGGCACGAATGTGATCCAGGGCCTTGCGATTTCCATGGAAGCAACAGCTCTGCCAGCCATTGTAATCGTGGTCGGCATTATTGCGACATACAGCCTCGCAGGCCTCTTTGGTATTGCGATTGCTGTGACCACTATGCTGGCACTCGCCGGTATGATCGTTGCACTCGACGCCTTCGGTCCTGTTACGGACAATGCTGGCGGTATCGCTGAGATGTCTGAACTGGATCCAGAAGTACGCAACACAACAGATGCGCTGGACGCTGTAGGAAATACAACAAAAGCTGTTACCAAGGGTTACGCGATCGGTTCTGCCGGTCTTGGTGCTCTGGTGCTGTTTGCAGCCTACACAGAAGACCTCAAGCATTTCATCGATGATGCGACAGCTGATAAGTATTCATGGTTCCTGACTAACCAGATCAGCTATGACTTCTCACTGTCAAATCCGTATGTTGTGGTTGGCCTTTTCGTTGGGGGTCTCCTGCCATACCTCTTTGGCTCCATGGCAATGCAGTCTGTGGGCCGAGCTGCTGGCGCTATTGTTGATGAAGTACGCCGTCAGTTCAAAGAGAAGCCAGGCATTATGGAGCGCACAGAGAAGCCTGATTATGCGCAGGCGGTGAACATTCTCACCAGCGCAGCGATCAAGGAAATGGTTGTGCCATCCATGTTGCCTATCTTGACGCCAATTCTGCTGTACGTTCTTGTTGGTCTTGTTGCTGGCCCATCAGAAGCGTTGTCAGCGCTTGGTGCCATGTTGATGGGTGTTATCATCACAGGCCTTTTCGTTGCTCTGTCCATGACAGCTGGTGGCGGTGCCTGGGATAACGCCAAGAAGTATATCGAGGATGGTAACCACGGTGGTAAGGGTTCTGAAGCTCACAAAGCCGCGGTTACAGGCGATACAGTTGGTGATCCGTATAAGGATACAGCTGGGCCAGCTGTGAACCCGATGATTAAGATTACGAACATCATCGCGCTCCTGCTTTTGGCCTTCCTTGCTAACCTCGGCTAAGGCAGAAGGTGAACTAAGATAAAAGCCCCGGCACTGTCCGGGGCTTTTTATTGGGAAGGTATTTTCGTGGCAGAGGCCATAATTTTTGACTGTGATGGTGTGCTGGTGGACAGCGAGGTGGTCGGTCTTGAAGACACGGCTGCCTTTATGCGCAGCAAGGGCTTTGATTGGCAGGCAGCAGATCTAGTGCGCCTTTTTACAGGCCTGAGAGATGATGTGTTCGCTGCGAAGCTTGGCGATGAATATGCGAAAGTATTGGGCCGCGTACCGACTGAAGAGGAGGCCGCCGAGCTTTTCACCACGATGATCGAAAATCGTCGCCGCAATCGTCATCAGTTGCAGGCTGTGCCCGGTACAGGTGATATGGTGCGAGTACTTAAAGAGCTTCCGTTCAAACGTGCTGTGGCCTCGTCCACACGCATTCAGTACCTGCACGACAAATTGACACGTTTTGACCTTTGGGATGATTTTGCCCCCCATGCCTATTCAGCGGAGCTTGTCGATCACGGCAAACCGGCACCGGATATCTTTCTGTATGCCGCTGAAAAAATTGAAACTGACCCTGCGCGTTGCATTGTCATTGAAGACAGCGCGAACGGTGTTCGAGCTGGTATAGCAGCCGGTATGAGTGTCTGGGGCTTTACCGGCGGTGGGCACTGCTATGAAGGTCACGGCGACAGGCTGGTTGAGGCCGGGGCAGCCGAAGTGATCGAGAACCATGAGGCTTTGCAGGAAAAACTGACGGTTCTTGCTGCTACCTGAGGTGTTGACGCAAACCACAGACCCTTCATAGTCTTTATTATGCAGTTTCCTTCAGACAATTGGTCCGGTGTTCACACAAAAATTATGGAAGCAATCCTCGCTGCTAATCAGGGGAGCGTACCAGCTTATGGCGGCGATGACTTGACCGAGCGGGCGCGTCAGCTCTTCTGCGACACCTTCGAGAGAGATTGCGCTGTCTTCTTTGTCGCAACGGGCAGTGCTGCCAATGGCCTGGCGTTGTCGCAGATTGTGCCTCCTTTTGGCGGTATCCTTTGTAGTGATGTTTCGCACATTAACATCGATGAGCCGGGGACAGTCGAGCTTTTCACGGGAGGCGCACGCTTGATCCCTATCGCCAGTGAAGCTGGCAAGATTACACCTGATCAGGTTCATTCGGAGATGCGGTTCTATAACCCGCCGGAGCAGCGCCGGGTGAAAGCATCTGCCCTCAGTGTGACGCAAGGCACCGAGAGCGGCACACTCTACTCCATTGCCGAAGTCGAGGGCCTGTGTGAAGCAGCTAGATCTCATGGGCTGAAGGTGCATATGGACGGTGCTCGCTTTGCCAATGCCGTCGCGTGTCTTGGCTGCAGCCCGGCAGAAGTCACCTGGAAGGCGGGTGTCGATGTTCTGTCTTTTGGAGCAACCAAAAATGGGGCCATGGCGGCAGAGGCGATTGTCTTTTTTAACCCGCAGCAGGCGGAAGATTTTGGTTCGCGTCTGTCACGGGCCGGACAGGTTTTTTCCAAGAACCGTTTCATAGCTGCACAGTGGGTTGCCTTACTAACAGATAACCTCTGGCTGGACATGGCAGGAAAAGCGAATGCTGCTGCGACAAAACTTGCCGCAGGTATTGCCAGTATTAAAGGTTGTGAAGTGGTCTGGCCGACTCAGATCAATGAAGTTTTTGCTACCCTTCCGGATGGCGTTGCCGAACAGATGCGTGAAGAAGGGGCACAATTCTATGACTGGCTTTATCCTGGCGATAAGTGGAGCGGCAACTTACAGCGTATGGTGACAAATTATTCTACCTCTGATAAGGAAGTTGATTTTTTGTTGGGGAAATTGGAATTATTACTGACTTAATTCCAACCCTGAAAGTATTCATATATTAATGAATATTAAAACCTAGATGAAAATATTCGTCTTTTCATCTAGGTTTCTGAAGTTCGCTTGCGATCATGTTGTTGATAGATACGGCTAAATTAGCCTACCCCTATCGAAAATGTATCAGAAGCCGTACTTGGCTGAGAACTGGATTTTGTTCATGGCCCCGTCAACACCGCTTTCTAGTTCACGGTTGGCGTAGATGTACTCCACACCTACATCCAGTTTTGGAGCAATCTGGTAGATTAGATTTGCGTGTACGGAGTATACTTCATCTGTCACGCCTGAGCCCGTAAACGCGACTGGGTTATCAGCCTTGAAGTACCCCGCAGTCAGATTTGAGCGCAATGAATCGTCCCAAAAATGGCGGTAGGAAGCGAAGCCAGAGAGAGTGCCGATAGTTTCCAGTTCACCATTCGTATCGACTGCTGCATCATTGACGATGTTGACACCAACATAGCGGCCTATACCTTCACCCGCAGTCAGCATATATCGGAAATCGTCCTTGTTACCCACTTTCAATTTACCAGCAAGGCTGACGCCATAGCCTAGGGCGGTATCCTCCTTGGCACCAGTTACAAGGTCTTCTTCCATCTTCAAATTACGAACGATGCCAGCAACCGTCATGTGGCCCCAGTCGCCCTTATTGGTATAGCGGGCTGTAAGATCAGGTAACGGATCATCTCCAGGTAACAGGCGGGCGCCTGTGCTTGACGTGATTTCGGTTTCTGGCTGTTCAATGGCGATTTCAATCGGACCGTTCTTGTAGCGGATCATTGGCTGTCGTTCAAAAACAGTACCTTCTGTTGGGCCGATAAAGTCAAGATTATCCGGCAGGGCGGCAACATCCTGGAAAGTTGACCAGGTCTGGCCGATCAGCCATTTATCAAAAGTCAGATAGGCTTGTCGCATTCTCGGAGAGAAACTGTTGGAGACCCGCTCATTGCCGTCATTGGTAACCTGGAAGTCAAGCTCAATTTTGCCGCCAATGTTATGGCCACCCCGGTTGGAATTCAATCCGAAGATAAAGCGTGTTTCTCTTGGATTAAAATCGAACACAGGCCCAGTACCTTCGCCGCCAACTGGAATGGTGCCAGGAATGTAGAAGTCACGACCCAGGCTGTTGGTGGGTAACTCGCCGCTGTCAAAGTCTGTGACGGAAGCATCCAGTTTGACAAACCCGCTGAAGCTTACCTGGGTATCCCCCATGGCAAAACCTTTCGTTGCAGGGGCAGCAGGTTTGGCCGTAGCTGCGGTCATAGCCACAGGTGTAGCGGTGGGTATCTGTACAACAGTTGGTGTTGTCTGTGTGGCAGATGCGCTATTGGTGTTTGCAACAGCTTCTTTCAGCAGTGTGTTGGCTTCCATCAGCGTTGCCGCCTGTTCGGCCGTAATGGCCGTCTCCGTAGTTTCCAGTTTTTCAAGAATAAGGTCCAGTTTACTTTCCAGCGCTGAAACACGGCTTTCAAGGTCCTCTCCGCCCATCGCATAGGCTGGCGTAGACAAGGCAAAAAGGGAAACCGCCGTGACGAGTGATTTCTTGAGTGTTTTGGCGGCGTTATGATTTTTCATTTTGATCCTCCCGCTAGGTTACAACGGAACTATGCTGGCAATTTTCACAGACTTTTCCATTCGCCTTTGGTCTATGCGACCAAGGTCGAATGGTTGAGAAGGATGGATTCCGGCTATGCTCCGTCTGCGGCCAAACCGTTCTATGACCATATGATTTAGTCTCGACCTGTTTGGGCGTTGTTATTGGCAACAGATCGGGAGAAGAGATCATGGCAGACGCATCAGCCCCCACCGTAACCCCTTTTGAGCCGGGAACAGCTGTTGCTGTGCCGGATAGTTTTGCCGAGACAGCGCATATTAACGCAGAGAAATACGAAGAGCTCTATGAGCAGTCTGTCAAAGACCCGAGCGCGTTCTGGGGGGAAGTCGCCGGGCGCCTCGACTGGATGTCTCCTTTTCAAACTGTGCAGGATGTCAGTTGGAGCAAAGATGACTTGCACATAAGTTGGTATAAGGAAGGGACTTTGAACGTATCGGTCAACTGTATTGACCGACACTTGAAAGAAAAAGCGGATCAGACGGCCATCATCTGGGAAGGTGACGATCCTGATGTCTCTCGGCATATTTCCTATCGTGCCTTACATGAGAATGTCTGCCGCTTTGCCAATGTGCTGAAAGCGCGAGGTGTGCGCAAGGGCGAACGGGTGATTATCTATATGCCCATGATTCCGGAAGCAGCATTTGCCATGCTTGCCTGTGCTAGAATAGGTGCTGTGCATTCAATTGTTTTTGGTGGTTTTTCACCTGAAGCGCTGGCGAGCAGAATAGAAGACTGTGGTGCTACTTGCATCATCACCGCAGATGAAGGACGCCGTGGAGGTAAAACTGTACCCCTGAAGGTCAACGTGGATGCTGCTTTGGCACATCCGGATCATCAGAACCGTGTGCGTACAGTCATTATGGCGCATTGCACAGGCGGTGATGTACCTTTCAATCCGGGTCTCGATCTATGGCTGGATGAAGCCATGCAGGATGTTGCACCTGATTGTCCACCAGAAGAAATGAAAGCTGAAGATCCGTTGTTCATTCTTTATACATCCGGCTCTACAGGAAAGCCAAAGGGTGTTCTTCATACAACAGGCGGATACCTTGTTTACGCCAGTTTAACCCATGAGGTTGTCTTCGATTACCAACCGGGTGACGTTTACTGGTGTACAGCTGATGTTGGCTGGATCACAGGCCATTCCTATATTGTTTACGGTCCTCTTGCGAATGGTGCGACAACGCTGATGTTTGAGGGTGTGCCAACATACCCTGACGCCGGTCGCTGTTGGCAGGTCGTGGATAAACACAAGGTCAATATCTTCTATACTGCACCAACGGCTATTCGCGCCTTGATGCGGGAGGGCGATGATTATGTGACCAGATATGACCGTTCTTCCTTACGTCTGTTGGGATCTGTCGGAGAGCCAATCAACCCGGAAGCCTGGTCATGGTATCATCGGGTGGTAGGAGATAGTCGCTGCCCGGTCGTCGATACCTGGTGGCAGACGGAGACAGGGGGTATACTGATTACCCCTCTTCCTGGCGCGACAGCATTAAAGCCGGGATCAGCCACAAAACCGTTCTTTGGTGTTAAGCCGGCATTGGTTGATAATGATGGTAACTTTCTTGAAGGCGAAACAGAAGGTAATCTGGTACTGACAGGGTCCTGGCCTGGGCAGATGCGTACCGTATATGGTGACCACGAACGCTTTATCGAGACTTATTTCACGACATATCCGGGCCTCTACTTCACAGGTGATGGCGCGCGCAGGGATGAAGATGGCTATTACTGGATTACGGGGCGTGTTGATGATGTCCTGAATGTTTCCGGCCATCGCATGGGGACAGCAGAGATCGAAAGTGCGCTTGTTCTTCACAAGAATGTCGCCGAAGCAGCGGTTGTTGGGTATCCACATGAAATAAAGGGCCAAGGCATTTATTGTTATGTGATCCTCAATGCTGGTGTCGAAATGACAGCTGAGCTTGGCGCTGAGCTGAAGCGTCAAGTGCGTCAGGAAATCGGACCAATAGCGACACCTGATTTCATTCATTTCACGCCCGGCTTACCAAAAACCAGGTCGGGCAAAATCATGCGCAGAATCCTGCGTAAAATTGCCGAGAACGAGTTCTCCAACCTCGGTGATACTTCTACGCTCGCCGATCCTGGTATTGTCGACGTGCTCATTGAGGGCAGACTTAACAACTGACTCGTGGCATAGGCGGGCTCATGCTAAAACCTGTAGTAATTGCCGACGATCATCCGTTATTTCGCTCTGCCCTCAAGCAGGCGGTAACCGCGGCTGCCCCTGAGCGAGAGATCATTGAAACCAAGAGCTTGGAGTCAACGCGTGAAGTACTTACTCGCGTTGAGCCGGGCCTGCTTTGTCTTGATCTGCATATGGAAGACAGTGAAGGTTTCGCAGGGATGATCTCCATGCGTCACGATTATCCAATGCTGCCTATTGCAGTGATCTCCGGCAGTGACACGCCGGAGGTTATCAGGCGGGCTCTGAACTTTGGTGCGTCTGGGTTCATACCCAAGGCATCAGAGTTGGACATAATTACCAAAGGGATCAGTTGTATCCTTGATGGTGAGATCTGGAAGCCGGATGGAGTAGAAATACAGGCAGACGTTTCTCAACAAGAAGATGAAATGACAAAGCGTTTGGCCAGCCTTACACCTGCTCAGTTGAAGGTTCTCACAAGCGTTCATGATGGCCTCCTGAACAAGCAGATTGCTTTCAATATGGGCATCACGGAGGCAACGGTAAAAGCGCACCTGACAGCGATTTTCAGAAAACTGGATGTCCTGAATCGTACGCAGGCTGTGCTCGCGGCAGCATCGCTTTTCGTAGATCGGGACGAGACAAAGAAGGATGCCTGAAAATTGCTTATTCAGCAGCGAGCGTGTGCTGGCGTAGTAAAAAAGCGCGCAAGACCGCTGGCTCTACCGGCTTTGCCAAGACTGGTATGCCGTATTTTGCAGCTTTCTGTTCAACGAAACTACTCTCTTCGCCGGTCAGCAGTGCAGCCGATGGCGGTTGGCTCGTAATCGCTGAAAAATAATCCATGACGTCGATTCCTGTTTCATCATTGTCAAGACGATAATCTAGTAACAATACATCGGGCGCTTCTGCGCCTGCTGGATAGTATGAAATCACTTCATCAAGGTTGTGGGCTAGCTTTGCTTCAACGCCCCATCTCTTCAGCAGTGCTGCCATTGCCTCAAGGACCTGTGCATCATTATCGACACATAATACTGTCATTTTACTGAGGGTGCTGGTTGTTGTCTGGGCTGCAGCTTTAGTAGTTTCTTCCCGTCCGGCGCTTGCCAATGTGATACTGAAAATCGAACCTGATCCAGGCTTTGAACTTACGTCGATACTGTGATTCAGCAATCTACAAATACGCTCTACTGTTGCCAGGCCAAGACCAACGCCTTGAGTGTGCGTATCGTTCTGTAGTCTGATGAATTCTCGAAAGATGTCTTTGTGTTTACTTTCAGGAATACCTGCTCCGGTATCGCATACCTGAATTTGAACAGTATCGTCATTTTTGCGCCGACACCCAATCAGTACACCGCCTTCATTTGTATATCTGATTGCATTTGATATCAGGTTTTGAAGTACACTGCGTAATAGGCCTCGGTCGGTCGAAACAGCTATACTGGCCTTGACTGATCGCAGAAACAACTTTTTCTCCGAGGCGATTACTCGAAACTCATCAACGAGTTCTTCGAGCAGGTCGTTTAAGGAGAATGTTGTCTTGCTGGGGATCACACCACCGGCATCCAGCTTTGAGATGTTCAATAAAGTCTTCAGCAACAGATCAGCAGAAGTGATAGACTGCTCGATTTTACGGGCAAGATCAGTGTTCTGTCCGGCTGCTTCAAGGTCATTTATTAGCGCCGAGTTGAATAATCTTGCGGCATTGAGTGGTTGCAGGACATCATGGCTCGCAGCCGCAAGAAAACGGGTTTTTGATTTTGTTGCGACAATCGCCTCTTGTCTTGCAAGGTCAAGCGCCTCATTCAGGCTTTCCAGTTCTCTCGTACGTAACTGAACCCGTTCCTCTAGAGTCTCATTAGTATTCTGCAGGGCCTGCTCTGCAGCGCGCCGGTCAGTTATATCCTGATAGAGACCGAAGAAACCTACTATATCTTTCTCATCTGTATACTGCGGGATATAGGTAACCTGCATAGTACGGATTTCGCCATCGTGCTCTTTCTCGATATCGAAAGAAACGCGCTGTCCCGTAATAACTTGCCGAATATATGGTATACGAAGTGCGTACTCTTCATCTGAAAGAATCGAAAGAAGGGTCTTACCGCGTAACCGCATTGCATTTTGGCCGAACATTTTACGATAGGCCGCGTTACTGAAAAGAATAACTTCGTTTATGTCAGTATAGGCCACTGGAAAGGGAATATTGTCAGTATAAAATCGGATACTCTCTTCGCTGTTTCGCAGGGCGGATTCTATGTTTTTGTACTCGGTGATATCTGTGAATGTCGTCACATATCCGCCGCCTGGAATGGGTTTGCCCTGTATTTTGATGACTGTCCCATTTAGGCGCTGTCGTTCATATGTATGTGGCGTTCCGGCTCTTAAGTGAGATAACCGTTTTTCTATTTGTTGCTGTGCATTACCCCTCCCAAACTCACCCCGGTCTGCGTTAAATTTGAGAATCTCCTGAACCGGTTTGTCTGCATGGACGAAACCTTCTGGAAAATCATAGATCTGAAGATATGCTGTGTTCCAGGCAACCAGTTTCAAGTCGCGATCTATCACCGAAACACCCTGCGGAATATTCTCTAACGTCGTTTGGAGTAAATCCTGATTGAAGGAGAGTATTTGTGAAGTCTCATCAAGTAGGGTTACAACATCTTCTACGCCGAGGCCTTTACCTGTGAGAGTGCGGGTCAGCAGTATCCGGGCTGACGAAGAGCCCAGTGTTCTGGCGATTTGTTTTTCCGCAAATCTGATGAAATCAGCATCAATCAAATCCTCTTCCAAAAAGGCTTTGTTGGTGAGAACTCTGTAGGCCTCTAGTGATTTCTCAGCTTGTTCGGGACCAAGAAACTTTTCCAGAATAATGCGTACATCACCTGCTGTAAGGTTATAGTCCGGAACCAGCTCTTCGCTGATTTCCTTTTGAAGCTTACCACCTTTCAGGAAATATGATGCCTGAACTTTCTCTCCAACCGTAAGTGTCGAGAACTTTGAAATGATAATGTACAAACCAGTATTTGCGATAAGAGATAGCAATGTGCCATTTGTCAAATCATCCCAACCAAAGGGCATAATATCACCCGCAAAGGAAGGCTGTTGCAGAAGGGACGGGATTAACAGAGCTGTGAGCCAAATCGTGAAGCCTGTCAGTAGACCAATATTTGCTCCCATTCGTGTACCATGACGCCAGTATAAGCCTCCTATGAGTGCTGGAGAGAACTGGGCTGCCGCCGCGAACGAGATAATGCCAAGACTCGCCAAGTTTAAGTTAGGCGGCACATAGGCGGCAAAACTGGCCGCCGAAAGTAACAAAACAGCTATCGTTACGCGGCGCATGGTGAGGATGGTTCTTGAGATATCTGCCTGATCTCGATTGGTTCCTCGTTGCAGGTTCATGTAGGCGGGCACGAGTAGATCATTCGTAATCATGGTGCTTAAAGCGACACCACCAACGATGATCATTGCTGTCGCGGCGGCAAAGCCGCCAATAAAAGTGATCAATGTCAGGAAATCATTTCCCTGTGAGGCGGGCAGGGCGAGAACGAAGAGGTCTGGATTTTCAATACTGGTAGCTGGCGTTTTCAACCCTGCCAGAGTGATTGGAATGACTAGCAAGGAGACTATAATCAGATAGCTGACAAAGCCTAGTCCCGCTTTGCCGATCGATTTTTCATCCTGACATTCAACAATCATGACGTGAAACTGGCGTGGCAGGCATAGAACTGCCGCCATTGAAAGAACGGTCAGGGTTAGAAAGCGGTCCGTCATCAGCGGAGCGGCAAACGGATTTTCCTGTAACTGCACAGTATTATGCGCCTCATCGCTCACAAGTATGAGAGCCAGGCAGCCGACGGCCAGAAGCGCCAAAAGCTTGATCAGGGAGTCCAGAGCGATAGCCGCGATCATGCCACGGTTATGCTGTGTAACATCAAGATGTCTTGTGCCGAAAAAAATTGCAAACAGGGCGAGCATCGACGCGATGGAAAATAGTTCTGCTGTCAGGCCGAAGGCGAAGGTGTCCGTTATACTTTCGAGCGTGAAGGTGACGGACCGAAGCTGAAGGGCAAAATAAGGAATTGCGCCAAAGGTCGCAATCAGGGTGACCAGAGTGGCGAGGCTGCGACTGCGCCCATATCGCGCAGACAGGAAATCTGCTATTGATGTAGTATTTTGTTGTTTCCCGACCGTAACCAGTTTGCGTACCAATGGCCTGCCGATAGTAAAAATAATTATCGGCCCCAGATAAATGGGCAGATATTCCCAGCCAGAAGAAGCCGCTGTACCAACGGCACCATAGAAAGTCCAAGACGTACAGTATACGGCTAGTGATAAGCTGTAGATGATCAGAGTGCTTTTGGGGCCAGCGGCGTTTATCAGGCCTAACCGGAGTTTTTTGCGATCTCCCAGCCATGCCACTGCGAACATTGCCAGAAAATATATTCCCAGAGCAGCCATGATTGGCAATACCGGCACAAATATCTCCCTAACTCATTGTTTTCTGATCATTTTAATCTCTTTCTGGCGTTCATGCAAAAAAAAGCGGGCCTTAAGGCCCGCTATCAGTTTGCTCCTGGAGGGGAGTGGGAAGTTACTAGTGGGCGTGTGCCACTCCGGCGCCATCCGGAATGCGGATGTCGTCAACGAGATCACGCACTTCTGTTGGAACCGGCTTGGTGAAGCTCGAGACGATGAAGGCAACAGCAAAGTTGATCACCATACCGATGGAGCCAATTCCTTCCGGCGAGATGCCGAACAGCCAGTAATCTTTGTTGTTCAGCTCAGGGGCACCGAATTTAAAGTGCCAGATGTAGCTCATCGTGAAGATGAGGCCTGCAATCATGCCTGCAATAGCGCCTTCCTTGTTCATTCCACGGAAGAAGATACCCATAAGAATTGCCGGGAACAGGGAGCATGCGGCCAGACCAAAGGCCAGAGCAACAACCTGTGCAACAAAGCCTGGGGGATTGATGCCGAAGTAACCAGCAATGGTAATCGCAACCACGGCAGCGCCGCGTGCTGCCCACAACTCCTGCTTATCCGAGATATTCGGGACAAAAGTCTTCTTCATCAGATCGTGGCTGATGGAGGCAGAAATCACCAGAAGTAGTCCTGCTGCCGTGGAAAGAGCGGCGGCAATCCCACCAGCAGCCACAAGGGCGATGACCCAGCCTGGCAGTTTGGCAATCTCCGGATTGGCCAGCACCATAATGTCACGATCAACATAGACTTCATTCTGGCTGTCTGTCGGTGTATTGGTGAGTGCGCGTTCGCCACTTGCACCTGTTTCACCTGAGAATGCTGGCTTGCCAGAGAAGGCAGCCCCATCACGATACTGAATGTTGCCATCCTTGTTTTTGTCAATCCAGCCAATGAGGCCAATGCCTTCCCAGCTTTTCACCCATTCAGGTGTGGCTGTTTCGCCAGCTTCACCGGCATAGCTGGTCTCATTGACAGTCTCGATAAAGTTGATCCGTGCAAATGCACCAACAGCAGGTGCTGTTGTGTACAACAAGGCAATGAAGATCAACGCAAAGCCAGCGGACTTACGGGCGTCAGATACTTTAGGCACTGTAAAGAAACGCACGATAACGTGTGGTAGTCCAGCTGTACCAACCATCAAGGCCATGGTGATCGCAAAGATATCAACGAGAGACTTTTTGTTCTCCGTATAGGGTTGAAAACCAAGCTCCACCAGGGTTGAGTCGAGTTTTTGCAGCACAGTCATGCCACTGTTGCCGACTTCGCCTCCAAGGCCGAGCTGAGGAACAGGATTTCCTGTGATCAGCATGGAGATAAAGATAGCTGGTACAAGATAGGCAAAAATCAGGACGCAATATTGCGCGACTTGTGTGTAGGTGATGCCTTTCATGCCGCCAAGTACGGCGTAGAAAAAGACGATCCCCATACCGACAAGAACGCCCATATCAATAGGTATATCTAGAAATCGTGAGAAAACGACGCCAACGCCGCGCATCTGACCGGCTACGTAGGTGAAAGAGATCACAATCAGGCAGATAACCGCAACGACGCGTGCAACCTTGGAGTAATACCTCTCTCCAATGAAATCCGGCACAGTAAACTGCCCGAACTTACGCAGATAAGGTGCCAGTAAAAGTGCCAGCAGAACATAGCCGCCCGTCCAGCCCATGAGATACATGGAGCCATCATAGCCGGCAAAAGCGATAATACCTGCCATGGAGATGAACGATGCAGCACTCATCCAGTCAGCTGCTGTGGCCATGCCGTTTGCGACCGGGTGTACGCCGCCGCCAGCAACATAGAAGTCTTTCGTTGATCCGGCACGTGACCAGATTGCGATGCCGATATAGAGGGCAAATGAAAGCCCGACAAATATATATGTAAGAACCTGAGTACTCATTTTTGCCTCCCTCAGTCATCATCAACGCCAAACTGGCGCTCAATGCGGTGCATTTGTGTCGAGTAGACAAAAATCAGTATAACGAAGACATAGATTGACCCTTGCTGGGCGAACCAGAAGCCTAGCGGTACACCAAAGAAGTTGATGTTGTTCAATTGCTCAACAAAGATAATTCCAGCCCCAAAAGACACAACAAACCACACCGCAAGAAGAGAAAAAAGGAGTTTCAGGTTTGCGGCCCAGTACTGGCTGGCGCGTTCTTCTGTTGTTGGTTGGCCTGTATGGCCATCAACAAGCATATTGTCGCCTTTATGTTCAAAGGCTTTTGCTTCCGAGATTGATCCCGATAGTGCTGTGTCACTCATGACGTACCTCCCTTGTAAAAATGCTTTTGGGGTATTTGGAAGCTACGCCTATCGCACAGACTCTACTACGCGACTTTAGTCTAAGGGCGGGTGAGAATGGTTCATGCTAGAATGTGGCTTAAGTCTTATATGTTTCGCTTAAGTGAGATTCAGGCCAGCCTATGTAAAGGGATCAGTAGTGACTTTTTTCGTTCGGGTGATAGTAGATTTACATTACAGGTTTTCGGATTTGGGGCTGTACATTTTGCAAGTCGTTACTAGATAAATAAGGAGCGTACGCCAGCGGCGAGAATAATAGGCCAGTCAAGGCGGAGTGATGATAGATACTCTGATTCAGGATAACCCAACTGGTGTGCGGTCGATTGACGTGCCTTTTCAACGTCTACGCCCCTTGCTGGATCAGGGAGAGAATGCCGGTATTGAGCAAGCATTTCTACTGCAGGAGACAGCATTAGCTGAAAGTGTATCGGACCTGACAACAAACACTTCAGTCTCGCTTGCTGATTACTACCGCATTCAAAACCGACTAGCTGTTCTCATTGGGGATGAGACATGTCACTTGTCTGAACGTCAGCTCATTCAGGGCAGTACAGATTTTGTATTACGGCATGTAGGAGAATGTACTAGCTTGCAGCAAGCAATGCGTGTTATCTCTGAGTCTTATAATCTGTTACATGGAGGGGCATATAACAGAGTTGAGTCCAGTGGGGCGCATATAGATTATGTTATCGATGACAGAAACTTTCCTTATACATTTGAAGCGGGTTCAGATGAGGTTTACTTCGCGATGGAAAGTACACTGATTTTTCTGCATTGTATGTTGATGACAATCTGTCCTCAAAATGCAGAAGGTGCTTTAACGGCTTTAAGCCTGAGGAGACCACGACGAGACAGCAACTGCGACCATTTATCCTATTGGCAAGTGCCGATCAAATTTGACCAGTCGGTTTATACTATTCGCTTCAAGGCAGAACACGTCACAAAGGCTATGCCGAGGCCAGCCACAACGCGCTTGAGTGCGCGAGCCGTTTACGAGACAATTCAATCGGCAGTGGAAAGGTCGACATCAAATGCAAAGACGATGCAAGCGCTCGTTGAAGAGCATTTTCATCAGGGTATTTATGAACAACATGAGATAGCTGTTGAGCTTAATATCAGTGTAGCAACACTGCGACGCCGACTTACTGAAGAAGGTGTCAGTTTTCGAGATTTGCGTGAGAGTATTCTAAACAGGCAGGCACAAATCCTTTTGCAGGAAGGGCGGTCAGTAATTGAAGTTGCCGAGCAACTCGGATTTGCCGAGTTCCGCAGCTTTGTGCGCGCCTTCAAAAACTGGAACGGCGTAACACCAACGGCTTTTGTTACCGAGGTGACGGCGCAAAGAGACTGAGAGTAACGGCGTGAGCGAAATTGTACACTTCCTGTGAGCCGTCGGGACATAGGCGGCGTGAGCCAATTCCCTTAATGTTTTCAAATAAGTTACATTAAAAGGGAGAACTGGCATGTCTGTCACAGGGTTCACAACGGGTAAGAAAATTCTTCTTAAGTCAGCGCTACTCAGCGTTTGTTCAACATTTGCACTGACTGGTGGCGTTGCTGCGCTGGCTCAGGAGACCTCCGCCTCTGCCGGTAATGACGAAGATGTTATTGTCGTATCGGCGCGCCGTCGCGATGAAAGTCTGCAAGATGTTCCACTGGCTGTTACAGCTGTGAGTGGTGAGAAACTGGAGGCCACGGGCGCGATAGACATTACCGCCGTGCAGCGCTTTACGCCAAACTCAACGATTGAAGTAGCCCGGGGGTCAAACTCGACACTCATCGCCTTTATCCGTGGTGTCGGTCAGCAGGATCCGCTTTGGGGGTTTGAACCTGGCGTGGGTTTGTACGTCGATGATATTTATATCGCGCGTCCACAAGGCGCGATTTTGGACATCTTTGATGTCGACCGTATTGAAGTCCTGCGCGGACCGCAGGGTACGCTTTATGGTCGTAATACCATTGGTGGGGCGATCAAATATGTGACGCGCGACCTCAACCTTGAAGAGCCTGAGTTTAGCGCGAGAGTGAATGTCGGCACGTATGGCCAGTTTGACCAGATTATAACTGGCTCCATTCCCCTCTCAGACACCTTTGCTATTGGCGGCGCGATCGCGAATTATCAGCGCGACGGTTTTGGTACAAACTTGACGACTGGTGCTGATCATTACGACAAGGATGTCATCGCTGGCCGTCTCAATGCCCTCTGGGTGCCAACAGATTCAGTTAAAGTGCGTCTTGCCTATGACAAGACTGAGGATAATTCCAACGCTAAGCATGGTCACCGCCTGTTGCCGGGCGTCACCAATGGTGAGCCTGTGACAAACAATATCTATGACACACGTGGTGGTGCTGGAGACGATAACAGCGTCGAGTCTGAAGGTGGTTCCATCATCGCTGAATGGACAGTTTCCGATGCGCTGACATTAAAGTCTATCACGGCAATGCGCGAAGACTATACAACAACACCAATTGATTTTGATGCACTGCCAGTCAACGATTTTGACGTGCCTGCAATTTATGACAATGAGCAGTTTACGCAGGAGATCCTGGCCAACTTTGAACATGACCGTATCTCCGGCGTTGCTGGGTTGTTCTACCTTGACGGTCAATATGACGGTGCCTTCGATGTTGTACTTGGAAACTTTGGTGTTAACGTGCCTACATCAGGTCAGGTCAGCAAGGAAAGCATTGCGGTCTTTGCAGATGTCAGCATCGACCTGACAGATCAGATTTCCTTGTCGCTGGGTGGTCGGTACACAGAAGACGATACTGAGGCATCCGTTCTGCGCCAGACGTTCCTGGGTACTGATCCTAGCCCGCAACTTGGTGGGCCTGATAGAGCAGCATTTGCGACAAGCAGTGACTTCACATCATCGCGTACAGATGATGCATTCACACCTCGGATTGCTATCAACTATGAGCCTAATGATGATCTGACGCTTTATGCGTCCTTCTCGGAAGGCTTCAAGTCAGGCGGCTTTGACCCACGCGGTAACGCTGGGCCGGAGTTTATTGATGCCGATGGTGATGGACAGTTTGATGACCCAAGCGTCACTTTCCAGGTCATTACATCCGGTTTTGCGCCAGAATTTGTTGAAACATATGAAGTTGGTGCGAAAGGCAGGCTGATGGATGGGGCTCTGACCTATGCAGCAACAGCATTCTGGTCAGATTACACAGATCAGCAGATTACTGTGCAAACTGCAGAAGTTGACCCTGTGACGGGGCTGGACACATTCGTATCGACTGTTTTGAACGCTGGTGAATCCGAATATTCAGGCCTTGAGCTTGAAGGTCTGTGGCAGATGTCAGATGTCTTCAGTCTTGATTTTATGCTTGGATATATTGACGCAGAAATCAACCAAGTCGTGACAGTTGTGCCGGATTCAACAGGGGCACCAGTAGAAGTGGATATCTCTGATCAATTCGTTGTTCAGAACACACCGGAACTGACGGGTCGTCTAGGTACGAACTTCAATTTCACACTGGATAATGGCAGTACGTTGCTTGTAACGGCTTCTGCTTCGTATCGTGATGGTTACAACATCTTCAATGTTGATAATGAAGGCCCGCAAACGGACCCATTGCTGCCTGCCGGCACAGAAGCACTCGACCCTGACTCTTACACATTGTTTGATGCTAGTGTTGTATGGGAAGTGAACGACAACTGGTCCCTCAGTCTCATTGGTCGCAACTTGACAGATGAAGAGTACAAGGTTGCAGGCTATAATTTTGCCGGTAGTGCTCAGCTGGGCGTCGACGGCGCCTATTCTGCATTCTACGGCGCTCCCCAAACCTTTACGGCAAGCGTCGAGTATAACTACTAGCCCCTCCTCCCGGGCAACTGACAAAGCGAGGCATAAGCGTTATTTTATGCCTTGCTTTGTCACTCTTTTGGGGCCGCCAATATGAAAAAAGTACTGCTCTTCCTATTTGTACTGATAGTGCTGCTTTTCGGTGGTGGAGGCTTTATGATCTGGTTTCAGACAAAAGGCACTGCAGCCAGCGCTCTCGAAACAACATATTTGACACCAGCAGACAGATTTGTTGATGTCGCTGGAGCACGGGTTCGCGTCAGGGAAGAAGGGCCAGCGGATGCCCAACCCATCGTTCTGATACATGGTTTTACTTTCAGTCTGGAAACGTGGGACGCATGGGCAGAAACCCTCAAGAATGACTATCGCGTCATTAGATATGATTTGCTTGGCCATGGCTTGACTGGGCCGGACCCACAATCCCGCTATGCACCAGCAGAGCGTGCCGCCTTTCTTGGTGAGCTACTTGATACGCTCGACCTGGAGAAGCCAGTTATCGCAGGGAACTCGCTTGGTGGGTTGGCAGCGTGGCGTTTGGCGGCCAGCAATCCTGAAGCATTGTCCGCTTTGATACTGATATCCCCGGGGGCTTATCCTCAAAATGGCGTTACGGATGAACCGGCAGAAGTGCCGAACGCCATGAAAGCTTATCTCCTCCTTGCCCCACCAGAAGGCGTCAAAATGAGTGCTGAGTTGATTTACGGTGATGACAGCAAGATAAGCCCTGAGCGCCTTACAGTTCTTCGCGACATGATGAGCCGCGAAGGGAACGGCCCGGCCATGATTGAATCCGTGGAAGAATTCACTCTGCCCGACCCGGAGCCACTATTAGCAGATATCACAGTGCCCACTCTGATACTCTGGGGGGAAGAAGATCTGCTCATTCCGTCAACAGATGGTGCAAAAATGCAAAAGGCTATCCCTCAAGCCCGGCTGATTACATACCCAGGCGTTGGGCACTCAGCACAGGAAGAAGCGCCAGAGCAGACGGTTGCTGACGCCATAATCTTTATGGAATCGGTTTTAGCGGCTGTGCCGGGTGGAGATCGATAAGTCATGACAACACCAGTTACTTCGTCAGCCTATCGCGCCTATGTCCTGTTTATTCTGGTGGTTGTTTATACATTCAATTTTATTGACCGACAAATTGTTGGCATTCTGGCGATTCCAATCAAGGAAGAGCTGGGACTTTCAGATATTCAACTCAGTTTGATGGGAGGGCTGGCTTTTGCCTTATTCTATACGTTTCTGGGCATTCCAATCGCGGCGCTTGCAGACCGTAAAAGCCGTACATGGATCATGACTATCGCACTCTCCGTATGGAGTGCGATGACTGCGTTGTGCGGTCTTGCCCAGAATTTTGTACAGCTGTTTCTGGCACGGCTTGGTGTCGGCGTTGGTGAAGCTGGCGGTGTTGCACCTGCTTACTCTCTGATATCTGATTACTTTCCACCCAATCAGCGAGCCAGAGCGCTCAGCGTCTACTCGTTCGGCATACCAATCGGCTCTGCCCTCGGCATTATACTGGGAGGGATTCTGACTGATATTATTGGCTGGCGTTCAGCCTTTATCATTGTTGGCGTGCTGGGTTTATTGCTCGCGCCGATATTCCGACTGACCATGCGTGAGCCAAAGAGGGGTCAATATGATCCACCTTCAGCCAAGGTAGAGCCTGTGCCGTTCCGTCAGGTTGTCGACACGCTATTGCAGAAGCGGAGCTTCTGGCTTCTTTCAATCGGCGCTGCATCTTCTTCGATGATGGGCTACGGGTTGATTTTCTGGCTGCCTTCTTTCTTTGTGCGCAGTTTTGGTGAAGCCTTGCCGGAGTTCATGAGTTTCATCCCCTCATTTCTGTTGCCCGCTGAGCCAACACAGCTTTCCTATGCAGCTTATTTCTATGGTACCATTCTGTTTGTCGGTGGTTTGATCGGTATCTGGGCAGGTGGTTTTCTGGCTGACAAATTCGGTCAACGCAGTAAAGCCGCCTACGCCTTGATCCCGGCCTGGGCTTTCGTGGCGACTATTCCCTTTTTCCTGATTGGTGTGCTGACCAATGAATTGCTGTTCGTTTTCCTTTCATTCATCGTTATTCAGGCACTGGTGCTGGCGTGGCTGGGGCCTGTCCTGTCGGCTTTCCAGCACCTTGTGCCACCAAGTATGCGCGCCACTGCTTCTGCAATCTTCCTGTTCATCAACAACCTGATCGGCATTGGTCTGGGCAATCTCGCCATAGGCATCATTTCAGATAGCCTGTCGGCGACGATGGGAGATGAGTCGTTGCGATACGCCATTCTCTGCGGCGTCGTCTTTTACATTCTAGCGGCCCTGTTCCTGTTCATGACAGCCTCACGCCTTGAGCAGGACTGGGAAAAGTAGTCGGTAAAATATATCATTCGTTCAATCAGTAGTCCGCAGCAAATTTGAGATAAATCAAGCACCCAGGACCTCGCGCTGGTTTACTCCCGATGGAGGTACAGGCGATGTTCAAGTCAATTTTAGTCCCCGCGCTTTCCAGAAGTTCTTTTCCAGGCTCTCTTTCCGCTGCTTTGATCTTGGCTGAGCAGTATCAAGGACATGCAGTTGCCTGTCAGGTACGGCAGCCGTTTGATGCTTCGCTGCAGCCTTTGCCATATCCCCTGGAAATGGGATCAATCAGCCAAGCCCGATCCCTTTACGAAAAATCGGTGGATGAACTGACGTCATATTTGCGGCAGGCGTTTGAAGCAGCAGTTAAAGCAGCTTCCATCAAGGAGATCTCCTTCGAAGGTGAGGACATACCGAGCGAGCCAACTGCCAGCTGGATCGTACGCTGCGGAGACCCTTACGAGCTGGTCAGTCGTTTTGGCCGGATGAATGATATTATTGTCATGCAACAATGCCAGCAAGTCAGCGGCGTTATTGAAGCTGAATTGCGCCAGAGGTTACTGACTGAAGTGGGCAAGCCGGTGTTGCTGGTGCCGGAAACAGGCTTGCCGCAGTTTCCAAAGTCTGCCCTGATTGGATGGAATGGTTCCCTGGAAGCGACACGAGCCTTAACAGCAGCTCTACCGCTTCTGAAAAAACTTGAGCGCATTGTAGTCTTAACAATTGGGGATATGCGTGAAACATATCCTGCCGCATCAGAAGCCCGGCAATATCTCCGCTTTCATGGTATCAGAGCGGATGTGATGACGGCCAAAAAGTCTGCAGGATCAGTAACGGACCAGCTTCGTCAGATTGCAATCGACCAGAAAACTGACATGCTCGTACTAGGGGGCTACTCCCATAGTCGCATGCATGAGCGCATCTTCGGTGGTGTAACGCAGGATGTCTTGAAAAATACCGGATTGCCCACTTTCATTGTCCACTAATCGCACCAGAAGCGGTTGTTATGCTGATTTGTCCGTTTCTTGCTCTCGCTAATGGCCATTGCCATGATTGTGCTCGGCGCTGTTTTAATGATTAGCTCTGTACCATTCGGCATTGCAGGCCCTCTTCGTGAAACAGACCCGGAGATTTAGAGATTTAAATCGTTATGCACGCCTGATTTGATTTAGGTCAGTTATTGATCTCATATGTCTGTCATGCAGGGGGTATGAATCAGGCCTGGCAGAAATATCTGGCGTCCAACGCGCCGCGTTATACGAGCTTTCCCTCGGCACTGTTTTTCGATGATCGCGTCGACGCACATGTATTATCGAAAGCTTTGTCTGAGATAGCACCTTATGAACCGCTCTCTCTTTACCTGCATGTGCCGTTCTGCAAGCAACTTTGCTGGTATTGCGGTTGTAACATGTCAGTTGAGAACAATTATGACCGGGCGTCGGTTTATACGCAGACACTGATCCGTGAAATTGAGCTTGCAGCGCGTCATCTCAAAGGGCGCGGTGAGATAGTCAGTATTCATTTCGGTGGCGGCACGCCGAATTTTCTCTCGCAGGATGATCTTGGCAGGATCTTTGATGCTGTAGAGTTAAATCTGGGCCTAACAGACAAGACGCATATAGCGATGGAAGTCGATCCGCGTCATTGTCCTCCAGCATTGATCAGGGCGCTGGCAGCGTTTGGCGTAAACCGTTTCAGCATAGGCGTGCAGGATTTTGATATCCGTGTGCAGACTGCCATCAATCGTATCCAACCATATGAGTTGATAGAAGAATGCGTTGCTGAGATGCGGGCCTGCGGCATTGATGATATCAGTTTTGACCTGCTCTATGGCCTGCCTTATCAGTCGCCGGCAGTGTTCGCGACGACGCTGAAGAAGGCAGAAAGTCTCTCCCCGGATCGCATATCGCTCTTTGGCTATGCGCATCTGCCAGCACGGCTGAAGCATCAGCGGTTGCTCCCGGAAGAGCATCTGCC
>JALEGM010000143.1 GCA_022763145.1 Aquisalinus sp.
ACGGGACGTACTTGGACAATCTTCTCCGCTTCGCCCGTTGTGCGATCCACCATCACAACGAAGGGCTTGGTTTCCTTCAAGGGAAGCATGACCGTCACAGTGCCAACCGCAACCACGGCGAGAATGAGCGCAAGCATGGCCACAATCATCCAGCGGTTACGTTGTGCTCTCAGCTGGAAAAAGACCTCATCTTCGAAACTGTAGGCGACTTGTTCAGCAGGTCTTTTTGCCATTATGCACCCCGCTCATATTGTTAGTCATTTGGAGTCCACGGTGGGTCATTTCCGACCTCCGTTCAATCCTGTCTGTGTCGTGGCCGCGCTCTGCTCGTTCGTTCCTGATGATTGACTTGCGCCGGCAGCACTATGCGCGGCAGCCTTACGATCAGCATTTGACGTGCCGCTTCTACCGCCTGGTTGCAGGAAGGACGGATCGCTGAAACGCTGCCGGTCCCGGCTCATGCGGGCTGCTTGGGTAACGAAGGCGGCTGTTTGCGCCACCCGGCCACCGCCATTCTCGCGCACATTGTCCGCTGCTTGAGCACCAGCATCATAGCGAGCAACCGCGCTGTAACCGGCGCGAACGGGCGCAGTGACAGTGTTTGTCGTGTTGCGTGCTGCAGCGCGTGCCTCGGCGATCCCCGTACCTGTTGTGACGATCGTCCCTGCCAAACCAGTGACAAGGCTTGGGATATTGAACATCATGAAAATGGCCGCGAAAATCACGATGATGAAACCGGCCGCCTGCGACATTTCGGAAGCTGTTTGTACGCCTGAGATCAGGCCTTGGCCGACACCGATGACGGCTCCCATCACGCCAGCCAGAACAAGTGGGATGAGCGCAAAGCCTATTGTGAAGCGTGTCCAGGATTCAAAGAGGGAGCGCGTCGCGGAGAATAGGAGACAAGCGATGAAGACTGGCGCGAATGAAATGGACATGGCCAAGCCAATCTTGGCCAGAGCTGACACGAGGATGGCGACACATGCCATCAGAGCTCCAAGAACGATGAGCACCACAGCAGTTAAGCTGATGCCGAGCCATCCGCTTTCTTCATTGGCCCGGTCCGAGAAATTGAAGATCTCGGTGACCATTTCATCAAGCGCAGTATTTAGATCAGGCGCGCTTGTCGCAGTGATGAGTTCCGCGCCAATATTGCCGGGCACATTGGTGAGAACGTTGTAAATTGGCTGGAATTGCGACCATGTCGTTGCAACCGAGAGAACGAGCACATAGCGGACGCCCCACATGATGTAGCTCGACATTCTAATTGGAACAAATTGAAACAGAGCATTTGCGGCGACAAGTGCTAGGCCAACCAAACCGCCAGCCTGGATCATAGTCGTGACAGGTCCGGCAAACCCCGTAAAAACAGACTGAGCATAGCCAGCGATTGCGGCATCGATGGAGTTCAGTGTGTCTGCTATATAGGTCGCCATCCTGATCGTCCCCGCTATTCAAACACGTGATCGACGACGCCAAGCCGGGCGCAATAACTCATGACTTCCTTACGCTCCGTCGTGTGATATCCACGCTCGCCAAGCTCGAGCATGTGGGGTCGGAGGTCTTTGTTGCTTTGGCCAGCCGGACCATTAGGAATTTTGGCGGCGATTGCTGCCCAGTCTCGTCGTCCTTCAAGACAGGATGTATCGACAGTTTCGCCCGCTGCACCCGCGTCGCATATCCGGCGCATTTCTTCGTTTTCCCAGTCCCAGGCGTAGAACTCGACGATCTTCCTCATGCCGTTGTTGTGGGCGAGTTGTTTCATCGCCTCTTTTGCTGGTTCACTAAGAAATGGCATCCTCTCACAGAGAAAGTTCTTGCTCTCATCCGCAGCGGCAAGGGAAGGCAGACCCAGAGCAACTCCAATGCTCAGTGATAGCATAGGCCGGCGCATCAGTTGTCTCCCGTCTTCATGAAGTTGCGGGAAGCCTGACCGTCGCGGGCAATTTGCAGCGCTTGCATGCCCGTCGCATTGGCCTGTGCCGACTGAACCCGGAGAAGCTCCAGGAGCAGAACGGCGACTTCCGCGTTTACCCGTGTGTTGAAATCCACACTTGCCTTTAGATCAGCTGTGCTGTCGATTTGGTCGACCAAGGCGTTTACGCGCCCTACGGCTGCATTGGCACGGGTGTAGCTGTCTTCTGCAGTTGCCACTGCTGCCAAACCTGAACCAGCAAGAGATGCGATTGCTTTGTCGGCGGGAATGTCAGAGCTGTCGAAGTCACCAAGATCACCCAAATCAAAGCGGGATTTCAGATCACTGATGACAGTGTTCATGTTGCCGACATTGCCAGAGATATTCCCGCCTCCAATGGCGGCTGATACGATTGACTGAAGATCAGTTGCGGCCTCCCGCGCCGTTCTTTCTGCAGAACTATTCAGTATGCTGGAGATGCCCTTGGCACCAGTCATGGCTTCAAGGCGTTGCTGCATGTTGGTCAATTGTTTGACCTGTTCTTCGTAATCCCGGATTTGCTGCTGAAGCTGCGCTATCACTTGTGCGATCTGGGAGGTGTCTATGACCGGAATGCCTTGAGGGATTGCCGGTGAAACCGGAAAAAAGCTCAACGCTAAAACGAGAGCGGCTCTGGAAAGGAGCTTCTTCATACTGTCGCCTTTTCATCTTCTTCAATCTGTTGATTGATCGGTTTGAAGCCGCAGGCGCAGGGTGATGTATATTCGGTCGGAATCGACGCGCAACCAGCAAGCGCAGACAAAGCGACCAGGATGAGAATGAGTTTCTTGCTCATGTGCTGAGTTCCCTTGAATAATCTTGCCAAAAGTTCTGATTGTCTCTCCAACCTGCGGGCGCGCTTTCGCCCTTACCGCCGCCGAGAATGGGTAGAAGTGGGTCAAGCGCATGAAGGTCCATATCGATGATGGTGCTATCGTCGCCTGACTGCATGAGTGCGAGGCGATG
>JALEGM010000144.1 GCA_022763145.1 Aquisalinus sp.
ACGCCGAGGTCTTCATTCGCCACGTGGTCACCATCAATTTGCCAAAAACAAACGCTGGTGTTGCCACGCATGGCAGGCACTGTCAAAAAGAAAATCGTATTTTTTCCACACTTAAAGTCTATAGCCTCGATGACCCTTACAGCAGCAAAAAGTAGTCCTCTGACTGGTGTCGTGAGAGTGCCGGGGGATAAGTCCATCTCTCACAGGGCGCTCATTTTTGCCGCATTGGCGCAAGGCCGAAGCAGCATTACGGGCTTGCTTGAGTCTGATGACGTGTTGCGAACGGCGGCTGCCTTGCGCGCATTTGGCGTTTCAGTCGAAAAAAATGCTGACGGCTGGAATGTAGAAGGTGGCAAATGGCAAACGCCAGCCAGGACGATTTTTTCCGGCAATGCGGGTACTGGTGTGCGTTTACTCATCGGAGCTGCTGCGGGGCAACGCATTGCAGCCAAGTTTGATGGCGATGCTTCTTTGCGTCAACGCCCTATGGGCCGGGTGTTGGGTCCGTTATGCGAGCTTGGCCTGCAGGCAAGTGACACGAATGGGAGGCTGCCGTTAGCTATCGCTGCTTCAGAAATGTCGAGCGGTGTTTATCGGCTGCCGGTCGCCTCTGCGCAGGTAAAGTCAGCCATTCTGCTGGCCGGACTTGGTGCTGATGGTGAGACGATAGTTGAGGAGCCGGTCCTGTGCCGTGATCATACAGAGCGTATGCTGACGGCTTTTGGAGTGAAGCTGGATCTTGTGCCGCTGCCGGAAGGTGGCCGACATATCAGGTTGCAGGGCGGACAAGCTCTGCGTCCTGCAAATGTTGCAGTACCTGCCGACCCCTCTTCAGCAGCGTTCCCTATTGTAGCAGCTTTATTGGTGCCGAATTCGGATATTGTTGTGGAGCACGTGCTGTGCAATCCCCTGCGAACCGGATTGTTTGATACTCTCATTGAAATGGGTGCGGATATTGCCTTCCAGAACAACAGGGAAGTTGGTGGAGAGCCTGTTGCGGATATTCGGGTCCGACATTCTTCCCTGAACGGCGTGGAAGTACCGGCTAGCCGGGCACCTTCCATGATAGATGAATATCCAATTCTTGCTGTTGCGGCTTCTTTTGCGAATGGCGTTACCAGGATGAATGGGTTGGCGGAGCTACGCGTCAAGGAGTCAGATCGTTTGTTGGCTATCTCCAATGGACTTGCTGCGAATAACGTCGTGCATGAGGCGGGAGAAGACTGGCTATCGGTCACTGGCCATGGCGCTCTCGTGCCGGGTGGCGGCATGGTGCAAACCTTTCTCGATCACCGCATTGCAATGAGTTTTCTGGTCATGGGCCTGGCGAGCGTAACCCCGGTCACGATTGACAGTGCAGAAATGATTGCCACATCTTTTCCGGACTTTATAGGAAGTATGAATAGGCTTGGAGCCAAATTTTCCGCTTAATCAAAAAGGTCAACTGCATATCTGACCAGGCCTGTATGATACGCAGCCAAATGTTGTATAATGTCCTATATTTTGAGGGATTGTTGATAACAGTTCACGCGGAAGGACGCTTTATTAGAGCTGCGTATGGGTAACCTCTGGCAGAAATTACAAAAACATCCGTTGTTTCGGATCACGATAGCTTATCTGATGATTGGCTGGATCGTGATGCAGATTGCGGAAGTCATGGGCCCGGCGCTGCAATTGCCTGACTGGGTGCTGTCAGCTGCCGCTTTCATCCTGATTTCGGGCTTGCCGATAGTGCTATTGATTGCCTGGGCGTTGAAGCAGAAAAGACAACAAAGCGAGGTTCAGCCCTCAGAAAACGGCAGACAGATTACCACCCTGGATATTGGTCTGTTTGCGGCGGTTGGTTTTGTGCTCGTGATGGTCGCGTTGGACTGGTTTCGCCCAGATAAAACAGAGCAAGGCGCGGACTTGGCACAAATTGCCTCAGTGACCGAGTCTGAGGATACCAACCGCCCGAGAACCCAGAGTGGGAACCAGTCGGGTACTGATTTTAGTGCTGCTCCAGCGGTGGAGAAAAACAGCATAGCTGTGCTGCCTTTTGCCGACCTTTCCAGAGGTGGCGATCAGGCATTTTTTGCTGACGGTATAACGGATGAAATCATCACTGGACTCAATAATATTGAAGGGATGAGAGTTACCGGCCGTATCTCGTCGTTCGCTTTTAAGGACAAGAATATCGATCTGCGGGAAATCGGACAAACGCTCAATGTGGCGTACCTCCTGGAAGGATCAGTCCGGCGACAGGAGGACAGGGTACGCATAACCGCCCAGCTGATTGAAGCCGATACAGGGTTTCACTTGTGGTCAGATACGTATGACGGATCTCTGGAAGACGTTTTCGCCGTTCAGGAAGATATCTCCAGACAGATAACAGCAGAGATGCAGATTCTGTTAGGGCAAGATGGAGATGCGACTATTGGTGAGGTCAAAACGGAAAATAGTGAGGCTTGGGAAATTTTCCTTCAGGCACGCTTTCTCGCAGCTGAGCCATCGCCTGATAACACGATGCAGGCAATCAATCTATTGAATGAAGCGGTTATCCTCGACCCGGAATTTGCGCATGCCCATGCTCTGCTCGCAAGTGTTAGGCTGCTTACTTTGCCTCATCCAGGTAATCACACGGAGAAGTTATCGGGGGCTGAGCTCAGTGCTTTGCGTGCTATTGCCATTAAGCCGGAACTGGCACAGGCTCATGCCGTTCTGGGCTGGATTGCTGTGCACCGTCGTGACTTTCTCAGTATGCAGGAACATTTCGACAGGGCTATGCAGCTTGATGCTGATGATTTGCAGGTTCTTCAGGGGTATGCGAACGGACTTTTCGCGGTGGGCAGGGCGGATGAAGCTTTGCCGTTACTGGAAAAGCTGGTTGCGGCTGATCCCGTGCAGCCAATGTCTCACTTCTTTCTGGCAACTGCGCACCTGATGCTTGGAGATATTCCGGCAGCTGAGAAGAGCGCACACACAGCACATGATCTCGGCTTTGGCGGCGCTAATCTACCGTTGAGTGATGTTGCGCGCCTCAAAGGAGACTTGGAATCTGCAAGGGAGTATACCTCCGGTCATATGAAAAACCGATTGGCAAATGACTTTACCGAAGATGAAATTGAAACACTGATCAACGGCTTATCGGGCATTGAAAGTCAGCAGGGTTCTGCCGTGAGGCTGATTGAGCAAGCGCTTTCTGGTGGTAACTATGCCAATCGCATCCATTTTCCCGCTTATCTTGTTCAACTCGAGGAGCCTGAACTGGCCCTTACTCTTTTTTCGCAAAATCGCTTCGCCGTAGATTTGCCTTTTTGGGTCGCGTTATGGAGTCCTTTTGGAAAAGCGACCCGCCAGCATTCTGATTTTTCAGCATTTGCAGAAAATATTGGCTTGGTGGAGTATTGGGAAGTGCATGGATGGCCTGTACAGTGTCAGAAGATATCTTCTTCGCAGGAAGGGCAACTATCCTTCGATTGCAGCTAAGGGCTGGAAATGCTGATAAAACTCTTAAAAGAACTGACGCGCCGTAATGTGCTTCGGGTGGCCGCTATATATATCATAGTGGCCTGGCTGATAAGTCGCTTTACGGAATTCGCAGCGCCGGCGCTCGGTTTACCTCCTGCTTTTGGAGCCTTTGTAGATTTTCTTATCTTCATTGGTCTGCCGATTTGCGCGTTTCTCTCATGGCGTTATGATTATGAAGAAGACGGCCTTGTGGTCACGCAACCGGCAACCGCTGAAGAGTTAGCCTCCAGCTATGCCTTAAGCCGAATGGATGTTATCCTTTTTGGCGTGATGAGCTTGATTCTGGCCGTGATTGGTCTTGATACGTTCTTTCCGGCGGAAACGGTTCTAACCGACCGAAGAGATGTGGTTCAGAATACACAGCAAACTCAAAGAGACATATCCTCTGTACAAAAAATTGAGCCTTCCGGATCACCTTCTGTTGCAGTGCTACCATTTGCTGACGAAAGTGAGGCTCAGGATCAGGAATACTTCTCTGATGGGGTGGCAGAAGAGATACTCAATGCCCTGGTGACTATCCGTGACTTACGCGTGCCGGGACGCACATCATCTTTCGCTTACAAAGGAACAGAATTGTCCATCAAGGATATCGCATCGCAGTTGCGAGTCGAACATATTCTTGAAGGCTCTGTCCGCAAACAGGCTGACCGCTTGCGCGTTTCCGTCCGGTTGATACAGGTCGCCGATGACGCCGTTATCTGGTCCGAAGCGTTTAACGGCTCTGTCTCTGACATCTTCGATATGCAGGAGACAATCGCTACTCAAGTTGCCAGCAATCTAGAGGTCGTGTTGACGGGTGCGCAGAAGGCTGCCCTTGCAAAACGGCAGACGGATAATCTTGAGGCACATACGGCTTATCTTATCGGCCAAAAGTTTCTGGGCGCACGCGTAGGTGATAATTTACCTCGTGCTATCGAGTCTTTTGAACAATCTGTTAGTCTGGATCCTGAGTATGCCCCAGCTTGGGCCGGCCTTGCGGCAGCGCATGCCTTGATGCCGCAATATCGGCTTGTCGATTTCAAAGAAACATATACTCAAGCTGAATTGAATGCGCGCCGCGCCATACAAATTGATCCTGCTATGGCAGAGCCTTACGCCGTTCTTGGTTGGATATATCTTCAGCGTCGTGATTATGCAAATATGAAACGGGAGTTCGACAAGGCCTTGTCGCTGGACCCGAATAATATAACTACCAATCTGTGGTCCGGGATCGGCAACGTGGCGGTCGGCAAAATTGCTGAGGCGGACAGGCGTTTCTCATTTGTGGTCGAACGTGATCCTGTGGCTTTGGTGGGCCTCCATATGCAGTCCCTTGTAAGTTGGATGATCGGAGAAAAAGAGGAAGCGCAACGTCGAGCATCAAGAACATTCCAGCTTGGCTATGCGCCTAGTGGATTGCAACTGGGAGAGCTGGCAGGCGAGCAAGGAGATTTAGAGGCTTCTGCTAATTACATAGCGCTTGGAATGCGTGGCATGGCTACGGGCTTTGATGAAGTAGAGCGTACAATTATGGGGCAGGGCCTTTTCGGTGATGAGGCATTGCGCACTCGAGCTGTTCAGCTGACAGACGAATATGCTGCATCTGATCGTCCCAAGACTGAAATCTTCATACCCTACTTTCTGGTGCGTGTGGGAGAAGTTGAACGCGGTTTCAGGCTGTACATAGAAAATCGCGCTGCCTTTGACCCGCTGATCTATTACGCCATCTGGGGACCGCACGGCGAAAAAGCGAGGCAACATCCGGCTTTTGCCGTATTCGCTGAGCAGCTGGGCCTTGTCTCTTACTGGGAGCAGTATGGCTGGCCGGATGTTTGCGATAAGCCCGAGGAAACTATTCTGTCCTGCGGTGTACTTTAAGTGACGTGCTTGCATCCCCCTAAGCAGATTGCCTAAGACTGAACTCTATGAAAACTGACAACATTATTATCGCGGTGGATGGTCCGGCTGCTTCTGGTAAAGGAACGCTTTCTCGTCGTGTTGCGAGCTTTTACGGACTTGCGTATCTGGATACGGGCTCCCTTTATCGCGGCGTTGGCTGGGTCATGTTATCCAGAGGCTTGTCTCCACGAGATGTTGAGGATGCGGAGTTAACCGCCAAAGCCTTTACGCTTGAACAGCTTGATGGTGCAGATATTCGCACCCCTGACGTTGGCCGCGCTGCTTCAGTGGTTGCGGCTATACCTGAGGTGCGTGATGCACTGCTTGCGTTTCAACGCAGTTTCGCAATTCATCCGCCAAATGGCCTCAAAGGCGCCGTACTAGATGGCCGAGACATAGGTACTGTTGTCTGTCCGGATGCTACTGTTAAGCTTTTTATTGATGCAGCGGTCGGCGTGCGTGCTGAGCGTCGATGGAAAGAGTTAAATGAGCGTGATAGCTCAGTCTCCTATGTCCAGGTGCTCGAGGACATCAAGCGTCGTGACATGCGTGATTCAACGCGTGAAGCAGCGCCCATGAAAGCCGCACAGGATGCGCACTTGATTGATACTTCTGAGTTGGATATAGACGCCGCATTCGCGGCAGTGCGTCGTGAGATTGACAAAGCTCTGATGAAGAGCGCGATGGAGGGTCAGCCTACAGCTTGATGATGAGCTTTATGGACAGTCCAGCATCGTATTGTGTGTGACTGTCAACCTCGTGCTGTGCTGCCATCATTACTAAACACCAGCTTGTCGCCTGATCCATCCTGCACTGTGCAGGGCTAAGGGAGAGGGAAGACCGCCGGACGCCTTTCAGGCTAACCGGTTGGCAAGAAAGCTATATGACTGGAGAAGACGTTTGTCTGAAACACTATCCCCTTCCGTGGATGATTTCGCGGAAATGTTTGAGGCCTCTG
>JALEGM010000145.1 GCA_022763145.1 Aquisalinus sp.
AACAGGTTTTGTCCCAGCATCCCATTCACCTGAAACGAAACTTTGACGAACACTTCAGCATCATCCATTCTGACATCAATGTCTTGAGTGAATGGTTGATTACTAAACAGGGACTGCATCCTTGAAGAAATCACATTGCTGACGGCATTTTCAATGCTGGATTGGTTAGAATTGGCGAGGATCATCTCGCGCGCACCAGCTATAGAAGCGAAGTCAGCGATATTCTGGAGTTCATCTACGGCGCCACGATAGCGCGCCATATCCATAGCGCCAGCGCCAAGCAGTAAAAGAACAGGCGAGGCAAGGGCGGCAATCATAGCGAAATTGCCGCCTGTCTCCCGAAGAAATCTACCCACTAGCCGTATCATGACGGCATAGAAGTTATCCTAAAACCGCTAAGAAAGCGCTTAGCGTCATGGTTAACGAAATGTGTACAAAGAGTATAGCGATCCGTCTTGTCTTGATCTGCTACTTTGATGTTAAGTTGCATACTAATAGATGACTATAAGGTGAGACAGTGCTGAGAATAAATAACCATTGTTTGTGTTATCTGATTTTATTGATCGCAGCTTTCCTGCTGCCCCTTGTGGCTGCCAGCGCTCAGGAAGAAATGGATTTTGGGGAGCAGCTGGCGCAAGCGGCGCTGGAGAGTTTGAGGCCCGATATTCAGTATAATGGCAGCTACCAGGCGCTGGATTACCCTTGGGGGGATGTGCCCGCGACGCAAGGCGTCTGCTCAGATGTCCTTGTGCGTGCCTATCGCCAGCTTGGTGTCGATCTGCAAAAAAGGTTGCATGAGGACATGACAGCCGCCTTTTCGGCTTATCCGGCAGCGCGGGTCTGGGGACAGTCCAGGCCGGACAGGAATATCGATCATCGCCGTGTCTTGAATCTTGAAGTTTACTTCGCCCGTAAAGGCAGTGAATTGCCGGTCAGCCGTGATCCGGCCAGCTATCAACCAGGAGATATTGTCAGCTGGATGGTGCCAAAATTCGGTGGTGGTACCACGCCGCATATCGGTATTGTCTCTGCTGACAAGGCTGCGGATGGCACGCCTTTGGTAATTCACCACCTGAGCGGTACGCCGCGACATGAAAATGTGCTCTTCCTCTGGCCGGTGAAGAAGCATTTTCGGTATCATGTATCGCTCGCGCAGCGCGACCGCGCTTGATTTTCTGCGCTCAGAGCGGCACACTCTCTAACAGGGCGTTGTAACTATTGGAGATTACAACATGCAGAAGGCTGCACTCACAATTATTGCGGCGGTGGGGATCGCTGCTACTCCTGCCATGGCGCAGGAATCCCAGGATTACGATTTCACCGGTTTTGACCGCGTCAGCGTGGCTTCCGGCTATGATGCCGAGATCACAGTTGGTGGTGATTTCAGCGTCCGTGCCGAAACCCGCAAGGGCGGCAAACTGGAATGGCTGAATATTGGTGTTGACGGCTCAACGCTTAAAATTACCAAAAACCGCAGCGTCAACTGGAACTGGAGTGGTCCGAAGACAGTTGTTTATATCACCATGCCATCGCTGGTGGATCTTGATGTATCTTCCGGTGCGGATGCTATTGCCACAGGTATCGATGCTGAACGTTTCAGTGTTGAAACTTCGAGTGGTGCTGATGCTGAAGTCTCTGGTACTTGCGGGCGGATCAGTGCGGATGCCTCCTCTGGCTCTGACATTGATGCTGAAGACCTCATCTGTGAGATTGGTGATGCTGACGCCTCCAGCGGCGCGGACATTTCTCTGCATGTTTCCAAAGAGCTGACAGCTGATGCATCTTCAGGTGCGGATATTGTCGTTTATGGTGGACCTGATGTTGTCGATGCGGATACCTCCAGCGGCGGTGACGTAAGTTTGCGCCGCTAACCCTAAGCATGCTGCAGGGTCGGCTGGTACGAAATCTGCAGCATTTTCCTAAAGCTTTCAGGATTCAGACATGTTCAATGCCAATAGTGAAATGAAATGCGACACTGTTCTGGCGCCTGGTAGTCAGCTTGAGGGTAAACTTACCTGTAAAGGGCCGAGTCGCATTTCAGGGCATGTTGAAGGTGATCTGGTGGCGGACGATCACCTTATTATCGGTGAAGGCGCGCAAATAAACGGCAATGTGCTCGGCAGCACCACCGTTGAAGTGAGGGGCACCGTCACCGGGGCCGTTCGGGCTGCCGACAGAGTTGTCCTGCGTCCCGGTTCCCTGGTGGACGGCGAAGTGGAGTGCCCGTCAATTGTTATTGATGAGGGGGCCAAATTCAACGGCACTACCAAGATGTCGAAGCCGGATATGCCGACGCTTGCAACCCCTGATCTTAAAGTTGTCTCCAGCGAAAGCGCTGCTGAATAATCCAGGCCTTAAGGTATTAGTGACGCGAGGCGCTGTTTCACATCTTTCAGAGTGACACCGCTGGCCCGTATGTCTTTCAAGGCAGGGCTCTCGTCGCGCTTGGATAGCTTCTTGCCAGTGTCATCAGTCAATAGACGGTGATGCTGATAAACAGGCTCTGGCAGATCCAGAAGGACCTGCAGCAGCCTGTGAAGGTGAACGGCCTGTTTCAAATCATCGCCGCGAATAACATGTGTCACACCTTGCAACGCATCATCGTGAACAGAAGCAAGGTGGTAGCTGGTGCCGATATCTTTTCGGGCGATAACGGCATCGCCGAAGATTTCTGGTGTTACCCTGACCGTTGTCGTGATTAGCTGGTCAGTATCTATCCTTTCCTGATAGGTGATCTCGTTCCATGTTGCCCCAAGGGCAGCTTTGGCTTCGTTGATATTGAGGCGCCAGGCGAAAGGTACGCCCTGTTCAATCAGGCGCTCTTCGTCACTCGTCGCCAGAGGCTTGCCGAAATACACAGGGCCATCCGGCCCTTCGGCGCTCATGGCCGGGTTTTTTTCTATGATGGCCATGAGTTCCTTGCGGGACAGGAAGCACTTGTAAACCAGCCCGGCGTCGATCAACCTTTGCAAGGCAGCTTTATAGTCAGGGAAATGATCTGACTGCCGACGAACAGGCTCTGGCCAGCCAAGGCCAAGCCATTTGAGGTCCTCATAAATCGACTGCTCATAGTCATCCCGGCAGCGGGTGAAGTCTGTGTCTTCAATCCGCAATAACATTTCTCCGCCAGCAATCTTTGCCCAATGCGCCACAGTGAGGGCAGACAAAGCGTGACCCAGATGCAGATAGCCGGTGGGAGAGGGCGCAAAACGGGTGCGGAACATCATGTGCTCCCGGTCAGGAATTGTGGCCCACCAAAAAGTCCCTTCCAACTGACGACAACCAGCCAGTGGATCAGAACTGCGGGCCATAGGCTTCCGCTGCGGAGCGTCGCAACCGTGCAGACAAGCCCAAGGCCGAAAGCGATACCGAGGAAGCGCAGGTCAGTGAACAACACACCAGCGGTGGTCATCAGGAATGTGCCGTTGAGTGGATGCCATAGGACAAAGAGGAAAAGCAGTATGGCCGCCATGAAAAGTTTGCGGCCCTTTTTCTGAGGGAGAAGGAGCGGCCCGCGAAACACGACTTCCTCCAGCAAGGCAGGCGCGAAAAAGGCCACAAGCATCACCGGCAACAAGCCATCCAGTGATGGCTGCCAGATCAGCAACCCGGTGTGCAGTCCGAATGGCACGGCAAGCAGGCTGAACAGGCACAGCAGAAGAATAGCCTCACGCCATACGCTCATATCCGGCCACGCAAAAGCTTGTCTCAGCGTATTGGAAAAGTCAGAGTCGTGGTTAATTCCCGTTAATGGCATATTCCCTGCAATGTTTTCGCTAATCTTTTGTAAAGCATAAAGGCATGTGCCATGTTTGAAAATTCTGCTCACCAGCCCGCAAGAACGAAAATTCTGGTTCATTTTGCAACAACAGGGGGCACGCCTGTCGAAGGTGAGATGGAATTACCTAAAGGTATGAGCTTTGCCAGCTTCATGAATGCGGACCAACCTTTTATAGAGGTGGAAACCAGTGAAGGTGAGCATCGGCTGATTGCGCGCAACAGTATCATTGAGGCACGCGAGGTCATGCGTGAGCCGGCACAGGCGAGTGATCCTTATGCTGTCTTGCGAATTCAGAAAGGCGCTTCTCTGTCCGAGGTGAAAGACGCTTGGAAGAAAAGGCTTAGAGCCTGTCATCCAGACCGGATTGCGGCGCTCGATCTGGATCAGGAGATTGTGTACGCCGCACAGCGCGCCACACAAAAAATCAATATGGCGTATGATGATATTATATCAGCCATGCGGACGCAGCGCAAAGCAGCACCTGTGCAGCCCAAGCGCCAGCCTGAACCGGATACGACAGGCTTCTCCGCTTACTTTTAATCAGGCGGCAGCACCGCCGACAGTCAGTCGGTCGATTTTGAGTGATGGTTGGCCAACCCCAACCGGTACGCCCTGGCCGGCCTTGCCGCAGACACCAACGCCGGGGTCCAGTTCCAGATCATTACCGATCATGGACACTTCTTTCATCACTGTCGGGCCATTGCCGATTAACGCCACATTTTTCAGGGGCGCGCCAATCACACCGTTCTGTACACGGTAGGCTTCCGTACAGTTAAAGACAAACTTGCCAGATGTAATGTCTACTTGCCCACCAGAGAAGTTGACGGCAAAGATACCGTCTTTCACGGAGCGGATGATTTCTTCCTGGCTGTGCTGGCCATTGAGCATGAACGTGTTCGTCATGCGCGGCATTGGGGCGTACGCATAACTTTCTCGACGCCCATTGCCTGTGGCAGCCATGCCCATCAACCGGGCGTTCATGCGATCCTGCATGTAGCCTTTGAGAATGCCGTCTTCGATCAACACAGTGCGACTAGTCGGTGTGCCCTCATCATCGACCGTTAGGGAGCCACGGCGCTTCTCCATTGTGCCGTCATCAATAACGGTGACGCCTTTGGCAGCGACCTGTTCGCCCATCAAGCCAGCAAAAGCCGACGTACCTTTGCGGTTAAAATCGCCTTCGAGGCCGTGGCCCACGGCTTCATGCAGGAGGACGCCAGTCCAGCCCGGCCCGAGCACGACTTCCATTTCACCTGCTGGCGCTGCTTCGGCTTCCAGATTGGTCAGGGCTTGGCGTAACGCTTCGTCTACTTGCCCTTGCCACTGGGAAGGGTCGATGAAGCGGGCGTACCCTTCGCGGCCACCAACGCCGTGGCTACCTGTTTCCTGTTTGTCTCCTTCACCTGCTGTAACGGAGACGTTCAGGCGAACCAGCGGTCTGATGTCGCGCACCAGCTGCCCGCCGGGGCGCATGATTTCGACAGAAACCCATTCTCCGGAAAGAGAGCAGGAGACCTGACGAACACGCTCATCCTTGCTGCGGGCATAGTCATTGATTTCCTCGAGTAATCTGGTCTTGGTCTCAAACGGTACTTCGTCGAGAGGGTTTGCCTCGTCATAAAGTTTGGTATTGGTCCCCACAGGACCGTCAGCAAGGCTGACACTCTTGCCTGTCTTCACTGCCTGCACGGAAGAAGCCGCACGCTTCAGGGCCGCTTCCGAGAAGTCTGATGAGTGCGCATAGCCTGTTGTCTCATTGTCGACAGCACGCAGGCCAAAGCCCTGACTTACGTCATAGCTCGCACTTTTCAGGCGGTTGTCATCAAAGATGAACGCCTCTGACTGGCTGTATTCGAGATATAACTCGCCGTCCTCAAAGTCATTCAGGGCATCATCAACAATGCCTTGTGTACGGGAGCGGTCGAGGTCGGTGCGGGAAAAGAAGAATGAATCTGACATACTATATATGTGGATGATGCCGGGGCTCAGATCAACTCCAGTTGATGGTCATCTTCAGCATCCATGCCGCCGATGCTTATCCCTTCGAGCCGGAGCAGCGTCGCCTTTGCGTCAAGGCCGCCGCCAAAACCTGTCAGTTTGCCCGTCGAGCCGATAACGCGGTGACAGGGTACAATGACCGGTAACGGGTTGGCACCGTTGGCGGCACCGACGGCACGGCTCGCCTTCGGGTTTCCGATTTTGTGAGCCAGTTCTCCGTAGGACCAGGTTTTGCCATAGGGAATAGTGGTCAGCGCTTGCCAGACTTTCTTCTGGAAAACTGTGCCATCCGGTTCCAGTAACACATCGAAACTTTTCGCTTCACCTTCAAAATACGCTGTAAACTGATGGATTATACCCTCGAATGGACCTGCGTCCTCTCGCCAACCTGATTGTGGCGTGCGATCCTTGTGCCCCGTAGTGAAAGAAGTTGTGGTCAGAACACCTTCGCGCCCCGCAAGCAGGAACCGACCGACCGGACTTGGTATGTAGGTGTAGTAAGTTGTCATAGTCGACCTAGTATGAACCTGCGGCAACGTACACGCAGTAAATGGTCGAAGCTAATGCCAGTAATCTGACAACCAGCTTTTGCCGGTCGTTCTTCAAGCCGCCAGCAAAGCGAATCAAGGCGAGGGCTGACAGGGTGTAGATGCCAAGAAACACCAGCACCGTGAAATCAACAATGAGCAGGAATTGGTCGTTGAGTGTCGGCGACAAAGTGGCAAAGACAATCAGTGTCATAAGCACGGCGACGAGCAGAACGTTCCGCACAGGTCTTTCTGGTGACTCCTCTTCCTTCAGGGAGGCTGGTAGGAAGCCGAGCTTCGCGCCAGTACGTCCGGTTTGTGCTGTCACCATGAACCAGCCTCCGGCACAGCCAAGGGTGCGCGCGATTGCGGCGAGTGCGATCAGGGTGCCGAAGCCTGCACCTGCCACTTTGGCTGCAGCGTCAGCAAAAGGGGCGGACGAAGCAGCCATTTCGCTCGCAGGCAGTATGCCGAACAAGGCGGCACTGGCGGCGGCATATAATATGGCGGCCAGGCTGACACCGCCGATTGCGGCAATCGCGACATTGCGTTTCGGGTCGCGGATAACAGGGGCAACGGCATTGGCACTTTCAAGTCCCAGAAAGGCCCAGAAAATGGTCAACACTGTGGGGGGAATGCTGCCTGTCAGTGGCTCGCCACTCACATTCCAGGAAGCAGCAAAAATGTCCGGATCAAAATTAAAAAGCCCAAGCAGCGTAACCGCGACGATTGGAAAAAGACCAACCACAAGTGTTACTCCTGCAAATCGGCCTACCTGTCGGGCACCTGCGAGATTTGCGAGGGCGATTGCCCAGATCAAAGCAATAAGAACAAGTGTCTCCGACAGGCGGGATAAACCACCTGGCACAAGGCTGGCAATATAGCCAACAGCGGCAAGAATTACGGCGATGTTGCCGATCCAGTTGCCAATCCAGTAGCCGAGCCAGGATAGAAAACCGACACCTGGATGGAGAGCCCGCGCCGGGTATTCAATCAATCCCTCTTCCTGGGGGCGAATGGTGCCGAGAATGGCATAAACCCCGGCAAGCATGGCTGCACCAAGAGCCGCCACAAGCCAACCGATCAGACTGGAGGAGCCGGTCTGAGCCAAACCGGCGGGTAACAGGAAAACACCGGAGCCGATCATATTGCCAGCAACAATGAAGGTTGCCAGTAAAGGCCCCAGCATTTTGCTCTGAGAGGTCATGCTGTATCGCCCAGCCGGGTGCGTATCTGGTCCTGGAACCAGCGCACTGCGTTTTCATGGCGTGGTGACAAAGGACCGGGCTCATAAACACCCGAAGTCAGGTTCTCTTGTACGCGCTCACAGATCCAGACATCTTCAGAGGTGACTTCATCGGACAGTTTGAGCATGGCGTTCAACTCTTCATGGCGTGCCGGATCAAAGAAGTAGAGGTAATCGAGGCGTGTTTTATCGGGGGCAATGGGGGAAATCCGCTCCATCATCACGCCGTGTTGGTAGACATTGATACCAAGCAGCGGAAAGACCCAACCCCAGAAGCCTGTATAGACTGCGTCTCCGCCTCTGGAGGGAGCCGTGTGCACAGCGACCTGCCCGCGCATTTCGACTTTATAATCATCTGAGACAATCTCTGCATCGAGGGTAGGGTGCTGGGTGGGGACGTTGTAACCTTCGAGGTAGTTTTCCACATAGGCTTTCCAGTCGCAGGCAATTTCGTGGCTGCGCCGCAAAGCGAAGGGGTGAACCTCTGTTTCCCGCCAGGCATCATCTATCGGGGCCATTACCTCTGCCAGTTGCGTGGCATCATCATCCATGACGACGAACAGGAAGCCACGCCAGCGCTCCACGCGCACTGGCTTCAACCCAAAATCGCGCGGGTCAAAGCCTGCGGCGTTCCCGAAGTCACGCGCCGACCGCAGGCGACCATCCAGCATGAAACGCCAGCCATGGTACTTGCAGGTCAGTTCCTTGCCGCAATTTCCGATAAGATCAGTCGCCAGTGGTCCGGCGCGGTGCGGGCAGACATTATAGAAAGCCCGGATTTGCGCATCTGCCCCTCGGACGAGAAGTACTGGCGTGCCGGCAATATCATCAGTCAGGAAGTCCCCCTGCTGCTGAAGCATATTCTCATGACCGACCAGGCGCCATGTTTTGGTGAAAATTGTCTGCTTCTCGCGGGTAAAGACATCGGCATTGCCATAAAGATCAGGAGACAGGGCCCTGATAAGGCTTGTTGTTTCTGTTTGGTCAAAGTCTGCCATGCACTTTAGCCCCAATATCTGAGCTCAGAGCCTATCACATTCGTCATCTTGATTGATATGAGGATGACTGCTTTTTCTCTGACCCTTTGGTGAGTGCTCTAAGCTGAAAGAATCACTGTGTTTATGAAAAAATCGGTCTATATCGCCTTGAAGATTGGCGCCGGCAGGCGCATAAGCGGCGAAAATTTTGTGCGTTTGTCGCATAATCTGATGAACAGAAAGACTTTTTGGCTTATGTCGATGAGACCATTTTTGAAATCTCTCCCCGCTGCAATGGCAGCTTTTGTGACAACTATTTTGATGCTTCCTGCCCTGGCGAGTCAGCCAGAAGACAAGGGGTATGCATTTCAGGATGCGGCAACACCGTTAGCGGAAGAAGTGCACTTCTTCCACAACTGGGTTCTGATGCCGGTCATTACCTTTATCTCGCTATTCGTATTGGCACTGCTTGCCTGGGTGATCCTGCGCTACAATAGTAAAGCCAATCCTGTCCCTGCCAAGTTTTCGCACAATACTTTTATCGAAGTCGTGTGGACGGTTATTCCGATTTTCATCCTGATTTATATCGCCCTGTTTTCGTTTGATCTTCTCTACAAGGAAGATGTAATCCCCGATGGAAAAGTCTTCACGTATGAAGGCGATGGACAGACAACCGAGTTCGCTATCGACAATGACTTTCCGAAGTCACGTCAGGTTGCCAATCGTGACCACGTAGATGTCTACAAGGTCAACCTCGCTAATGGCGCCATGGCAAAGCTGAAATACCGTGACGATTACACTATCCGTGATTTGCGTGATCCGGTTGTAACGGTCGTTATGAACGAAGCATTGCGCCCAAGCGAAGGTGTCAAAATTGTTGCTGGTCGTAGCCGCACGGGCCCACGTCCGTTCTGGGGCGAAGATCGCAGCGTGATCGTGCCGGCGCCAACCATCACAATCAAAGCCTCTGGCCGTCAGTGGGGTTGGGACTACGCCTATCCTGATTTCGGTGACTTCGAGTTTGCTTCAAATATCATGCCGGAAGATCAAGTGTCTGATCCAAGGTTATGGCTTCTCGAAACCGACACAAATGTGGTTGTGCCGGAAGGTGAGACGATCCGTATCATCACAACGGCTATTGATGTGATCCATTCATGGACGATCCCGGCATTTTCCATCAAGATTGATGCCGTGCCAGGCCGCTTGAATGAGACATGGTTCCAGGCGCCAGCCTACAAGCCAAACGGCAACAACAAGTATTACGGACAATGTTCCGAGATTTGCGGCATTGACCACGCATATATGCCAATCACTGTTGAAGTGATGCCTCGTGAACAATTCAATGCCTGGGTTGATGAGCAGCGTGACTTCAATGGTATGGAGCCGATGTTTGCAGAATCCGACGAAACACCAAAATTTGCTGCGGCTGTCGCTGACACAGCTGACCAGCTGCAAGACTGATTGAAGGAAGACTTAAAATGGCTGATGCAAAAACCGCAGATCACCATGACGAACACATCCCCTCATTCTGGGTACGCTGGTTCTGGTCTACGAACCATAAAGATATCGGGACGCTTTATCTGATTTTTGCGATCCTCGCCGGTCTTATTGGCGGGGCAATGTCTGGCTTGATGCGGATCGAGCTGGCTGAGCCAGGCGTGACATTCCTGACAAGCTTCACAGATCAGTCGCTGCCGCCAGAAGCGCAGCTGGCTGCAGCCAAAAACTTCTACAACGTGCTGATTACCTATCACGGTCTTATCATGATCTTCTTCATGGTGATGCCCGCTCTGATTGGCGGTTTTGGTAACTGGTTTGTGCCCATCATGATCGGTGCGCCGGACATGGCTTTCCCGCGCATGAATAACATCTCGTTCTGGCTATATGCGGCTTCAGCCGCTTTGCTGACGCTCTCAATGTTCGTGCCCGGATATGCTGGACAGCTCGGCTTTGGCGGGGGATGGGTATTGTATCCGCCGCTCTCGACGCAAGGCACCGGGCCCGCTATGGACCTGTTGATTGTGTCACTGCACCTTGCCGGGGCATCGTCCATCCTCGGGGCGATCAACTTCATCACGACCATCTTCAACATGCGTGCACCCGGCATTACACTGCACAAAATGGAACTGTTCCCGTGGGCTGTACTTGTTACGGCGTTCCTGCTGGTTCTGTCCCTGCCTGTGCTGGCGGGTGCCATCACCATGCTGCTGACGGATCGCCTGTTTGATACGACTTTCTTTGACCCTGCCGGTGGTGGTGACCCGATTCTGTATCAGCACCTGTTCTGGTTCTTCGGGCACCCGGAAGTGTATATCCTGATCCTGCCGGCCTTCGGCATCATCTCGCACATCGTGGCGACCTTCTCCAAGAAGCCAGTGTTTGGCTATCTCGCAATGGCTTACGCGATGGTGGCGATTGGTTTTGTCGGCTTCATCGTCTGGGCACACCACATGTACACGGTCGGTTTGTCGGTGGACATGAAGGCATATTTTGTTGCCGCGACCATGGTGATTGCCGTGCCAACGGGTGTGAAAATCTTCTCCTGGATTGCGACCATGTGGGGCGGCTCCATTGAGTTCAAGGTGCCTATGCTCTGGGCGATTGGCTTTATCTTCCTGTTCACCGTTGGGGGTGTGACTGGTGTGGTGCTGGCCAATGCCGGTATCGACCATGCCCTGCATGACACTTACTATGTGGTCGCCCACTTCCACTACGTACTGTCTCTTGGTGCCGTATTTGGTATCTTCGCGGGCTGGTATTACTGGTTCGAGAAAATGTTCGGCGTGAAGTACAACGGTATGCTCGGCGGACTGCATTTCTGGACGATGTTCATTGGTGTGAACCTGATCTTCTTCCCGCAGCACTTCCTCGGGTTGCAGGGTATGCCACGCCGCTATATTGATTATCCGATGGCCTTTGAGTACTGGAATTACATCTCTACCGTTGGTTACATGATCACCATTGTTGGTGTGCTGATCTGGTTGGTTGGCGTTGCAGAAGCATTCATCATGCGGCGCAAAGCAGAGGCGAACCCATGGGGTGAAGGCGCTACCAGCCTAGAGTGGAGTCTGTCTTCACCACCACCATTCCACCAGTTCAACGAACTGCCAAAAATGAAATAACAAATTCATTCTATGACGGAAGAGCCGGGCCCACAGCCCGGCTTTTTTGTTTCTGGGCCGGAGGTGAGAATGAAGAAACCTGGTACGATCAAGTCGCTGGAGCAATTGGGGCGGGTGCGTCTGTCACCGTCCTTTTTCATGCGCGACATGCTCTATTCGGAGATATCCAATTTCTGCGGTATCCCGAATATCCCTGATGATCCTGGCCTTGCCATATCTGCTGGCACCGCGCTCTGCGAGGAGCTGCTGGAGCCGTTGCAAGCGCAGTTCGGCAGGGTCAGCATTCGTTCCGCTTACCGAAGTCCGGCTGTCAATCAGTATGGCAATTACAATGCACTGGGCTGCGCCAGTAATGAGAGTAATTACGCTCGGCATATCTGGGATCGGCGAGATTCGGATGGCTATATGGGTGCCATGGCCACAGTTGTGGTCAACAGTTTCATTCCGTATTTTGAGGAAACTGGCAATTGGCAGGCCATGGCCTGGTGGATACACGACCATCTGCCATATAGTTCACTGACGTTTTATCCGAAGTATGCAGCCTTCAATATTGGCTGGCACGAAAACCCTGCGCGCAGGATTAGCAGTTTTATCGCTCCGAAAGGGTGCCTTACGAAGCCGGGGATGGATAACCATCAAGGTAACCATGCAACGGCCTACGCAGAAATGATGCAAGCGATACAGTTATAATATCTGCCCATCATCTATGCCTGATTGCGTCAGATAGCTTTATGTCTAGGTCTAGTACTGTCATGATGAGATATTATGGAACAGCGCTCTCTATACCTCGATACTGCGGTCGTATTTATTGTGACTGACCTGAAACGCTCTGCGCACTGGTATCGCGACAAACTTGGTTTTGATGTGCCTGAACCAGACTGGACGACGCATCCAGGCTTTTGTATCGCCCAGAAGGAAGGAGCGGCGATTATGCTGCGGCTGGGAGACGAGACACAATCCTTTAACCGTGATCTCGTGCCAGGGCTCGACCTATGGGATGCCTATTTCTGGGTTCGGGATATTGAGGCTGTGCACCAAAATTTACTGGAGAGAGGTGCAAGTATCCATGATGGCCCACGCCTGCAGCCACATGGCTGCACGGAGATCAGGGTGCTGGACCCGGATGGCTACATGCTGGGCTTTGGCTATTGTCCCTGAGCATAAAAAAAGCCATATACCGGCGATGATTGAGCAAACGAATTTACACGCCAACGAGACGCGGTTGATGTCAACAGGCGGCACCATGGATTACGTGGCGCTTTTAAAACCCCGCGTGATGTCGTTGGTCATCTTCACGGCATTGGTGGGTATGGTCGCTGCGCCGGGCCCTATCGGAAACATCTGGCTTGCTGCCTTCTCCCTCTTGGCAATCGCTGTAGGGGCGGGCGCATCCGGGGCTCTGAATATGTGGTGGGACGCTGACATAGATGCGGTGATGTCTCGTACGAAGGCGCGGCCGATTCCATCTGGCCGGGTCGATCGTCCGGAGGCCTTTGCCTTTGGTCTGTTTCTATCTGCCTTGTCGGTGATTGTCTTAGCCCTTGCTGCCAACTATCTCGCAGCAGGCCTCCTGGCTTTTACGATCTTCTTTTATGCTGTGATCTACTCGATGTTCCTGAAACGCCTAACGCCACAGAATATCGTCATTGGCGGCGCTGCCGGCGCTTTACCGCCTGTTGTTGCCTGGGCTGCAGTCACTGGTACGGCGCCAGTCGAAGCATGGCTTCTGTTTGCGATTATTTTCTTCTGGACACCGCCACACTTCTGGGCACTCGCCCTGTTTAAGAGTGCTGACTACGAAGCGGCAGGTATCCCGATGATGCCGAATGTGAAAGGTGAGGCTCGCACTCGCACTGAGATATTGATCTATGCGCTGATTGTTGCGCCGCTGGCGGTGGTGCCAATGTTTTTCTCAGTTGCCGGTTGGCTTTACGGCGCTGTGGCAATTGTAACGGGTAGCATTTTCATCGGATTGTCCTATCGACTTTTCAGGGCTCCGGACGCTGCCACGATGGATAAGGCAGCCAAGTCGCTTTTCGGCTTTTCAATCCTATATCTATTCACACTATTTGCGGCTCTGCTGGCGGAGCACTGGCTGGGTTTCCATGGCTGAAGAAAAACAAAAATCCGAGAATATAACTGACTCTAAGCAAGATGCTCAAGGGAATAATATTCAGGAGGCGGATGAAATAGATACTTCCGTGGAGAAGAAGCCCCCAAGTGCAACAGATTTTCTCTCGATGCATGCGGCCCACTCGACAGGCGAAAGCTATACGCCGAGTGATGAAGAATTGAAGCAGCGTAATAAACGAAGCCTTGCTATTGCTGGCGGGATTGTGGCGTTCATGCTACTTGTTTTCATGATCACTGTATTGCGCATTGGAGGTGCTGCCGGATGAGACTGCCTGCTGACAAGAATACCCGAACAGCAATGATTGTTGTCACTGTGGTGATTGGGATGGTGGGGATGTCTTTTGCAGCGGTCCCTGCTTACCGTATCTTTTGTCAGATCACAGGCTGGGGCGGTACAACCCAACGGGCAGATTCAGCTTCCGGTGAGATACTCGACCGAACCATCACGATCAGATTCGATGCGACCACTTCCAAAAACCTGCCATGGCACTTCAAGCCCGAGCAGGTGTCAGAAACACTTCAGATTGGCGAGACAGGTCTTGCTTATTATGAAGCTGAAAATCTTTCCGACACGCCTGTGATCGGCAGCGCGACCTTTAACGTGCAGCCCGCCAAGGCAGGTCTTTATTTCCGCAAGATCGAGTGTTTCTGCTTTACAGAGCAGCTGTTGGAGCCGGGCGAGCGCGTCTCCATGCCCATGACATATTACATTGATCCTACCATCGCTGAGGAAGAAAACCTTGACGATGTGACAACCATTACACTGTCCTATACATTCTACCGCAACGAGAATGCTGAGCGTGAAAAGCTGGCTTCTGCGAGCGGGACAGGCACCGTCGTGCATCAAGGTCGATAAAAACATTATCCCCTAATGCATTTGACTGTTTGAATTTCAACGCCAAGCGCGCTAAACCACGCGAAATTTACTGACTATTTAAGAGGAAGTCCGCTCATGGCCGGTGCTGTCAAACACGATTATCATCTCGTCAACCCGAGTCCATGGCCGCTTGTCGGTTCCATTTCGGCCATGATTATGATGCTGGGTGCTGTGACTTGGGGGCATTCCGGTGCGGATGGCATCCTTGTTGGTGGCTCAACACCAGAAAGCGCCTTCATGCAGCTAAAAGGCAGCTGGATTTTCTATTTTGGTTTTGCCCTTGTACTTCTGACCATGGCTGGTTGGTGGAAGGACGTTGTCGATGAGAGCGTCAAGTCCGGCGAAAACACCAAACCTGTTGTCCGTATTGGCCTGCGTTATGGCATGGTGTTGTTCATCGCCTCTGAGGTTATGTTCTTCGTGGCCTGGTTCTGGGCTTTCTTTGGCCTTGCACTCTTCCCGGGTGCTGGTGATGCAATCATGCTGGCTGACGGGACGCAGATGCTGAATGCAGATGGCCTGCCGGCGCATCTGCAAAATGATGCCCGTCTCCACGCAACCGGCGGTGTCTATCCACCAGTGGGGGTAGAGCCACTGAGCCCGTGGCAATTGCCACTCATCAATACGCTTGTTCTGCTTCTCTCAGGCACCACGATCACCTGGGCGCACCATGCCTTGCAGGTTGGTGACCGTTCCGGTTTCATGCAGGGTCTGCTGATTACGATCTTGCTCGGCGCCTTCTTCAGCTTCCTGCAGGGGTATGAGTATTACGAGATCTTTGCGCTAGGCATGTTTGGCTTCTCTGGCGAAACATATGGCGGCACTTTCTTCATGGCGACAGGGTTCCATGGTTTCCATGTACTCGTTGGCACAATCTTCCTGCTGGTGTGCTACTTCCGTGGCATTGCGGGACACTTCACGCCGGATCGCCATTTCGGCTTTGAGTCCGCTGCCTGGTACTGGCATTTTGTGGATGTTGTATGGCTGTTCCTTTTTGCCTGCATTTACGTGATGGGCAATCAGGGTCTCTGGTAGGCTGCTGAGATGACAGATAACCCGCCTGTGTCGCCTTACACGGCGGGTTTATCATGCACTTGCCCAAGATGCGGCGAAGGAAAGCTGTTCAGTAAATATCTGACCATTGCGGATCGCTGTCCGAACTGTGGCCTTGACTACAGCAAGGCCGACAGCGGCGATGGACCTGCTGTCTTTGCTATTTTCATTGTAGGTTTTCTTGCTGTGGCGATTGTCTTCATTCTGCGTTTCAGTCTGCAGGTCCCGATGCTCGTCGCTTTTCTTGG
>JALEGM010000146.1 GCA_022763145.1 Aquisalinus sp.
CTGGGCTGAACGCGGGCCGTGGAGCTTTCAACTGCCAAATTCAGGATATTACGTGAACTTCGCAACCGGATATCATGATTGGGAGAAAGGCTGCAAAGGCGAAAAGTTCTGTTACACGATGAATGAAATGTACGAAGTACCAGCAGGATCATTGTCCCCTGAAGTCTCGTTGCCACAAGACTTTGAAAGTTATCTCCGCGGTGATGATGTGGTGATGGACTGGATCGCTGAACAGCGTTGATTCATATGATGCTGCCGGATGATTTAACCGCCGGCAGCACCATTCGTGTTCTAATCTGAGCAACTGATGAAATGATCAGGCGGCGCGCAAGCCCGTGAGGCGCTCGTAACGCTTCTGGTGAAAGTCACCATTGCCAAAGAGTGTGTCCATCATGGTTGCGTGCATGAAATAATGCCCCACGGCCATTTCCTCCGTGATGCCCATACCACCATGCAACTGAACTGCACTTTCGCCGATAAACTTACATGATTTACCAAGCTGCACCTTGGCCATGGAGGCAGCAACTCGCGTATCATGGCCTTCCGTATCGGCCTTCATAACGGCCATATAGGTCATGGATGTCATCTCTTCCTTGAAGATAAACATATCAACCATGCGATGCTGCAATACCTGGAATTGCGCGATGGGGGTACCGAACTGTTCACGACTACGGGTATATTCGCCTGTCAGATCACAGATCTTCTGGCAGACACCCATAGCTTCGGCAGCAAGGGCAATGATTGCCTTATCAATGACAGCTTCGAGGACCGGGTACGCCTTGCCCTCTTCTCCCACCAGACTTGCCGCCGGCACTTTCACCTTATCGAGGATCACGTCTCCAGCCTGCAAACCATCTATGGTCGGGTATCCTTCAACAGTTAATCCATCCGTATCTTTATCAATCAAAAACAGGCTGATACCGTCTTCATCACGAATGTTGCCGCTGGTGCGTGCCGCAATGATAAGCTTGTCTGCAATATTGGCAGCCAGTACGACCGCTTTGCGCCCCGACAATACATATTCATCGCCCTGCTTTTCGGCTTTAGTCTCCACATGGAATAAATCGTACCGTCCTTGCGGCTCGGCAAAACCAAGCCCCATAACAAGATCCCCCGCGGAGATTTGTGCAATCAGATCTTTCGCCAGTTCACCGCCCGTATGGCGCAGAACGCCCCCGGCCAGCACAACTGTCGGCAGGTAAGGCTCGACTACGAGACCGCGCCCAAACTCTTCCATGATGACAGAGAGGTCTACAGCTGTACCGCCGAAACCATCAAATTCCTCAGGAAATGCTGCAGCCATAAGACCCATTTCGGCAAACTGCGCCCATGTGTCACGGCTCCAGCCATTGTCAGAGGCAATGATTTTCTGCCGGGTTTCAAAATCATATTTCTCGCGCAGAAAACGGGCGAGCGATTCACGCAGCATCTGCTGCTCTTCTGTAAATTCAAAATTCATGTACTGAGTGCCTTATTCTGTCGTTTGCACGTTAAGCCTCAAAGACCGAGGACTGCCTTGGCGATAATATTGCGCTGGATTTCATTAGTGCCGCCATAGATACTGGTTTTGCGACCATTAAAATAATGCGCAGCAGCATCCACAGTATGCTCAGGGCCCGCCGGGTACTCATTGTGCCCCAGATTTCGCTGATAAGGCAGCGCATAATAGCCTGCCAATTCTACCGCCAGATGAGAAATACGCTGTTGAAGTTCCGTACCGCGAATTTTCAAGATGGAAGACTCCGCACCCGGTCCCTTCCCGGCTTCTTCGTTAGCCAGGGAGCGTAGTTCTGTGAACTCCAGCGCCGTCAGGTCTATCTCGATCTCGGAGACCTTTTTGATGAAATCCGGGTCGTCACTCATTTTCGGCCCGTGTCCTGCGAGGTCATCATTGGCAGCGACTTCTTTGAGGCGTTCGAGGTAGCGCTTGGACTGATGGACGGCAGCAATGTTGGAGCGTTCATGCATCAGCAGGAACTTGGCATAAGTCCAGCCCATATTTTCTTCGCCGATCAGATTCTCAACCGGCACTTTCACGTCTTCAAGGAACACTTCGTTGACTTCATGATCCCCGCCCAGCGTGATGATCGGGCGCACCGTGACGCCGGGTGTTTTCATGTCGATCAACAGAAATGAAATACCCTGCTGCTTCTTTACGTCTGGGTCTGTGCGTACGAGACAGAAAATCCAGTCAGCATGCTGGGCAAAGGTTGTCCAGGTTTTTGATCCGTTGACGATGTAATGGTCGCCCTCGCGCACAGCCTTGGTGCGCAATGACGCAAGGTCTGACCCCGAACCTGGCTCTGAATATCCCTGACACCACCAGATGTCAGCGGAGAGCGTTGGCGGCAGGAAACGCTCTTTCTGTTCTGGTGACCCGAAAGTATAAATCACCGGCCCCACCATTGATGTATTGAAAGCAAGCGACGGGAAAGTTTCCGCCTTGGCCATTTCCTGATCGAAAATATAGCGCTGCGTCGGTGTCCAGCCGGTCCCGCCATATTCTTCCGGCCAGGCTGGTGCAACCCAGCCTTTGGCGTGCAACTTCTTGTGCCAATCCAGATAGGTTTCCTTGTTGAACTCTACCTTGCCGCGCTGATCCGCAGGCCAGTTTTCATCCAGGAAGCTGATTACTTCCTGACGGAACGCTTCATCTTTTTCAGAAAATGACAAATCCATGGGTCGTTACTCCTTTGTGCGAAACACTAGAGCGACCATGCTGACTGTCAAAAGGTTGTGGCAGTTGGAACTGCTAAAAGCCCAAAAGGAAAATTCGAGACTAGTCAGCCTTTTGCCAATGTGTAACCAGACTGGCTGCGTCTACGCGAGGACGCTCTTTCGGGTCTTCCTCAGCAGTTCCGAAGTAAAGAAACCCGGCAATCTGCTCATGACCTTCAAGGCCCATAGCGCTAAGCACATGGCGATTATAGGCATACCACTCCGTCAACCACTGGGCTGCAAAGCCCATGGCATTTGCCGCAAGCAGCATATTTTGACAGACAGCACCGGCAGTCAGTGTCTGCTCCCAGACAGGGGTGCGGTGCTCTGTCTGCGGAGAGAACACAACCGCAATGATTGCGGGTGCGCGCATAAACCGTTGTGTTTCCAGCGTTGCCTCCTGGTCCGAGGCGTCCGGATTATCCTGTAAAAAGCCTTCCCTGAAAACGTGCCCGATTTTGGCGCGCGCCCCTCCGTCAAAGACAATAAAACGGTATGGGCAAACGCGCCGATGATCCGGCACCCGGGCGCCGATTTCCATGATTTCGGTCAGTTGATCAGATGATGGCCCCGGCGCCGTCATGGTTTTGACGGTTGTAGACCGGCGCAAGGCCAGCAGCCTTAATGTCTCTTGTGATGGATGAGCGGCAGCTAACGGATCACCCAACTGTGGTTTTTCGGGTAGTGGCATGATTTCGGTCCTTTCAGGCCCTGTATATGGGGTGATCTTTATCTCTTATGCCAACATATAGTTGCACCGCGCCGCGGCGTTAACCCTTTATTCATTGTTTTCAATAGCTTGGAGACCTATACTCACGCCCAGAAGTGGACGTCACAGAATGCTGGGTATTAAGACACTCGACCTGAACCTGTTTGAACAGGGAGACGCAAAACGTCAGGCAAACGAGATTGCCGCGCGCTACATGTCACGCGTCGGCACAGACTGGACGTCTCTTTTGAATGGCGGTGCAGCTTTTCTCGCATTTGCGGGGATCTTTTTCTGGGGTGCGACTGCCGAAGCGCTATGGGTTAAGCTTTCACTTGGTCTCGTGCTGCAAACATGGCTCGGATTCGTTTGCTTCAATATCACCCACGAGCTTGCCCATGGCATCGTCTTCAAGGGGCCACGTCAGTACAAGATGCTGAACCACATCATTGGCTCTCTCATCGGCATGGTGACCCTGACACCCTATCACGGCTTTCGCATCACCCATCTGGCGCATCATCAGAATGTCAACGATCCGAAAGAAGACCCAAATTACTGGGTACTGCGCGGACATATCCTACATGTTATCTTCAAGCTGGTGTTTGGCATGGTCTATGACCACGCCGCCATGGTGAAATACGGACTGGAAAAACGGCGGGGCGACATTCTGCTGTTCTTCGCTGGATTCTGGCTCAGCGTGATCGCACTGGCAACGCTACTAGCCTCCTTTTTTGGATGGCTGAATGTTTTTCTGCTGTGGCTTGTGCCAGCTTATCTGAGTTTTTCTCTGGTCTTCATGGCCGTTGCGGTTATCCCGCACCGTCAGTCACCGGACGCGCCGCAGGAGCAGATTATGCATATTGTGATCCTGCCAGGTTTCACTCAGTCCATTTCAACCTTCCTGCATGCAGGGCATAATTACCACCTCCTGCATCATGCTTATCCGCGTGTGCCAAGCCATCATTACGCGCGTATGGCCAGAGAATTATTTGATGTGCAGGAAAACCGCCTGACACAAGCTGATCTGGGTCGGCAGATAAGAGCGGAAGCCTTCCAAGGCAGTAGCTGATCGTCAATCAGTACAAGACGAAATTCGTCATATCTTCATAGACCGCTTTGGTCTCCGGCAGGTTCCAGTACAAGTGGAACATGTGGAACATGCCATCCAAAACGCGCAACCGCACGTCAATGCCTGCGCTGATAGCCCGTTGCGAAAGGCGTGCACTGTCCCCGAGCAGCACTTCCCTCGAACCAACCTGAATCATCAGTGGTGGCAAACCTGTCAGGTCTGCATTCAACGGTGAAATACGCGGGTCGTTGACATCTGTTCCATTTGCATAATGACGGAACAGATTACTGATACTGGTCCCACCCTTATTCTGGATCAGAGGGTCATGCTTCTGGACAGTCAACATTGTGTCGCTGGAAGCGCTGCCATCGAGCACGGGAGAAATAAGTACCGCCTTGTCAGGCAGACGGATACCCTCATCCCTCCAACGCACCAGACTGGAGAGCAGAAGATTGCCACCAGCAGAGTCACCGACAGCAATGATACGTTTGCCTTCAGGAATATTCTCAAGAAGCGCCTTGTAATATGCCGTGGCATCGTTCCAGGCAGCTGGAAACGGGTGCTCTGGCGCCAGCGCATAGCGCACACCATAAGCCTGACCACCCGTCAACTGGCAAAGAGGCAGAACCGCTCCTGCATTTGATTCAGGAGATCCACAAACAAAGCCACCAGCGTGAAGGTACAGGATAACTGGACCATCTTCGCGAAAAGCCTTTGTCAGCATACGTATACCGTCAATACCACCCATTGGCTGCACTGACATATCGTAGGAAAAATCTAGTTGTTTGCGCGTATCAGCCCATTCTGCGTTTTGAATTTTACGAGCAAGGTCACGCGTAACGGGATTACGAAAAGAGTCCAGTTGCGGCAGGCGTTTCAACGACCTGTAAAGAAGCTGTGCTTCCTCACTTAATGCAGGACTGACCTTCTTGCGTTGCAACAACATGTAGTATCCCAAGTAATACCTCGCGGCTAAAATAAAGGAGACAAGTAAATAATTCCTTCCGGAAATATCTTTTATCAACGCACTGAATGTGATCATGATTAATAGAACGGCAATCAGTATGCGCTAGACATGGTTAAAGTAACTTAAGCATGGTCATGGCCGCAGCTTCGACAGATATCAGCAAATTTACGGCACGCTTCCGCGATCCCGCGCGCGAGCGCAGATATCATGACTATGCGCTGTCTTTCTATTCCCAGAAAGACAGATACATGTTGTATGCAGCTGTAGCCGTATACATCCTGTACGGGTTTCTCGACCTTCTCACCTTAACCAACGCGACCTTCCTCATTTTGACAATGCGGATTTTCTGCGCCATCGGTGCGTTCCTGATCATCCGTTTTTCGATGACAGAGCTTGGCAAAAGGTACTTCCAGGAACTCGCCGGGACCTTGATGCTGGTGGCAGGCCTATCTATTGCCCTTATGATTTGGGTGGAAGGGACGATTGATACACCGCCTTACTATGTCGGATTAATCGTCGTCGCCATGGTCTCTACGGGCCTCATCCGCCTTACCGTGCCCAGAACACTATTTATTCTGCTAACTGTCTTTACAGCATTCTGCCTCGCAACATGGCAAATGCCGATTGATGTCGGGCGGATTGCAGCAACCTTCTTCATCTTCAGTTCGTTCTTGCTGGCCGGTGTTTCAAACTATCTTCTGGAAATGTCACGGCGCCACGAGTTCATTAAACACGAGGAACGCTTGAAACTGCATCAGCAGCTGGAACAGATGGTGGAAGATGCGAATTCATCATTGAAGCGTAAAAATGCAATCCTGAATATTCTGACGCATGTATTCCGAACCCCTTTGCATCAAATCATAGGCTACGCACAAATTCTGGAACAGGAATCTCTAGGCAAACAGCAGCATCCGGAATATGTAGAATACAGCGAACATATTCATAAAGCCGGACAAAATCTCTTACGGCTTGTACAACGCCTCATGAAACACGGCCGGCTTGAAGCTGGCACAATACGCTTTAACCCGCAAAAAGTATCCGTTAACGAATTGGTCGAATGTGCTTCATCAGGTATCAGTAAGAAAGCAACTGATAAGCTGGTTCATATCTCATTCGAACGAGCCCCTATTTCCCTTGAGGCGGATGCTTCACTGGTAGAGGATGCTCTATACGAGATATTGGAAAACGCCGTGCAGGCAACGCCCGAAGGCGGCACAGTTCGCGTAACCGCAGACAAAACCGATCAGCATGTTATCTTCCTGATTGAGGATGAAGGTCCAGGAATTGACAATGAGCAACTGGAACAAATCCGAAATTCCATGGAAATGACGGAAGAGTTTCTAAGTGTCAGTGAGAAGCTGAGTCTTGGCGTAACACTGACTGAAAAGATTATTGCCTTGCATAAAGGAGAACTGGATATCCGGCGGGCACCGGAAAGCGGTACAATCGTCGAGATTAAGCTGCCTGTCATCACCCCTGAAAACAGTGACGGTTCAGAGAGAATAGAAGATAAAAACTATCTCCTCGCCTCCTGAAATCAAACATAGAAGCTCATTCCTGAGAAATACGATCTAAGGGGAGGTAGCTGCGTTCTGCCCCTGCGTCCCTTCGTTTAATTCCTCTGCAGAAATATTGAAGCGCTCGTAATATGTGGTGGATGTTGGCTCACCCTCAAAGTCTGTCCAACATCTTTGATTATAGTCATAAAGCTTACAGGCCCTCACGACGTTCCAATACGCACGCCAGCTGACCTTTAACTGCGTTATGTCATGACCATGTCGGGCATTGAGCAGTTCCTGTGCCGCAGAGAGCGCATAAACAGGAATTGTTGGATCATCATGATGCGCGGTATGACGCATAACATCAGTGTAAAGTGGGATAAACCCAGCTGGTAGCAGAGTGTCAACGGTACCTCTCACATGCCCATTATGGTGACTCCAGTCCTCAAGCTTGTTAAACCAGTGCACATCTGGATTTGTATGTTGAACATATATTGTGAACGATAATAATGCATTCCACAGAACGAACGGAACGACTCCCGCCAGGATCAATGCCAGCCACAAAGAACCCTCCGGGTTCAGAGTTGCCTTAAGACCAAGCGTTAAAGTAATAAGCAAAGCTCCGAAAATGATCACAAAACAGCTGTCAAAAAAATGTTTGCGCCAATGACGTCGCGTTTCAACCTGGAGCGGTAGCATTACTTTAGGAAAGAGATATTGGCACTGATAATATATCAGATGGCCAAATGGCCCCCTGTAAATGCGTTCAAGCCACTGACGCCATTTAGGTAAGGCTCTGAATTCGTCCGGACTAAATGGCGCCCATACATCATCTACGCCCTTGAGGTTTGTTCTCCCATGGTGATTGATATTGTGGACCTGCTTCCACAGGGAACTGGAGTGAAACAGAAAGCCAAAAGCAAAACGTCCTGCCCAGCGGTTCATGAAGCGCCTTTTGAAAAAGGCATTATGGACACAGTCATGTCCAATCGTGAAGAAAACCGTTATAGCGATAGTATGCAGCAGGACGGATAGCAAACGAAACGCCCAATGCACATCTGACACAATGACGACCAACGAGACAATATAGGAAATAATTGCGAATGCGAGGTACATCACCGACCTGGTATCACTGCGTATCAGGTCTGCCTTGAAATGTCGGTTACTGGTAGGCACCGTTGATGACATGCCACTGCTCAATTTCTTACACAACGCAAGATAACGCGAAAAAGAAATTTGGCAAATAACTGATAGTATTCCCGTATTGACTGTTTTCGCCTGTTAAAACACAACCATAAACTACTCAACAGCAGTAAAATACATCAGCTTGTATTTAGGTGTCAGTCAATAAGGCGTCACTGCGTTGTAAGAATAAGCCTTACCCCTTAAGCAGGCTTTGTCACTTTCAGCATATACACTGCACCATTATCGTCCATCTCGACACTGACTTCTGCCCCCTCGCAGCCTGTCGCCATATCGTACATTTCCTGCTCATTGCGGAAATATAGCGTCCAATCGAGAATGTATTCCATTGGCCAGTATGTACCGATGGCAGAATCGTTTACATTGCCGACAAGCAGGGTACCGCCAGGACACAAATGGTCATAAAGCTTGCTCGTCAGCTTGCGACACAGGCCCGCGTTGAGATAGTCCAGCAACCCTGCGGAGTAAATCAGATGCTGCTTTGGCAAATGGCGGAAGGTACTCATTGGGCGGAGCATTTCTGTGAAAGATGTATGCATCCCGCTAACGATGACATTTGAACGACTTGGAGCAAGGCTTTGATACGCGGCATTGATGCCATAATCCAAGGCCTGGATTTCCTGATCCACCAGCGTGAAGCTATAACCTTCTTCCGTTGCGTTGGAATTTTCCAGGAAGCGCTGGACTTCGCGCGCCGGACCGCTACCAATGCTCATCACATGATAAATATTATCTGCCCCCTGACGGAGGTTCTCCAGATATCGGCTGATATAGTCCATCCGTGAAACAATTGGCCGCCCGGAAATCAGGCCCAGCATATGCAGATACCTGCTGTAGGTCGTGGTGCCTTCTGGTTGATGATCGTACATGTAATTCATGATCCGGAAATCACCAGGGTATCCCATCGGCTTGAAGTAACTACGATGCCAGTTCGTGCCTTTAACCAACTCATATGTCAGTAATTTCTCGGTGAACGACTTAATTGCCGGGCGCAATGCCTCATCATGCATATGCGGCAAGACAAGCTCATTACCGGCAAAACATAAACGCGCCCAATCCGCCTCAGAAGCTTCTTCAAGCCCGTAAGAAACGGCGTCAGCTTCTTCCAGTGTGAAATAGTCTTCATGCGGCGCGATGTTATTTTCAATGAAGCTGCGCCGATCAGACAGATAATCGAGAACCTCCGTACAAAAAACGCGATACTCCGCTGGCACAGCGCACGTAATCGACGGATGTTGCGCACCAGGCTGACGGCGTGCGAGCGCCGCAGCGTTCTTCCGGGCAATGACGCCAATATCCACGCCACGCTGATCATAGAGCACTTCAATTTCCGCCACACCTGTTTTGAGTGGCTGAAGTACGACCGGGCACTCATAGAAACAGGTACCGCTCTGCAGGAACGAAAGTGTTTGCGCTTCTGCCACAGGTGCCAGTGAAATACCTTCTGGCAGCTTCATGGTCTGACCCGTCTGCGATATATTGCGAATTTCAAACTTAATCCCGAGCAACTGTACAACTGGCGGGTTGTTATTGAAAAAAGCTTCTGCGTTATGCGTCTCAAACGAGATCCGCATGTCAGTATTTTCAGCGCCTTTCAGCTCCTGATAGTGCTTTACAGACTGCATTATTGACCACTCTTATCTTCATCAGCGTAGTCTCCCCCTCGGTGAAATCCGGCGCGTCCTACACCGCATTCTCATTTACCATACTACACTGAGGGAAAAACACCAACAAAATTAGTGGTTTGTTAACCATTTAGCCAAGTTCAGCACCGCCACTGCGGCCTCTCAAGCGGCTCATTGCAGACGCGACAGGATCTTCCGTGCTGTTCGCAGGTGCGGCATATCAAGCATTCGGCCATCCAGACTGGCCACGCCCGCCGACGCATCGGCAAAAGCCGCCTCTACCGCTTTTGCCCAGGCAATGCTCTTTTCGTCAGGCCTGAAAGCACTCGCAATGACCTCGACTTGCGCCGGGTGAATCGCGGCCTTGGCATCGAAACCATCCCGCAAGGCAACTTTCGTCTGCTGATCGAGCCCCTCCAGATCACGAAAGTCTGAATAAACAGCATCAATCGGGGTCACGCCGGCTGCGCGTGCAGCGATCAGGCAAAGGTTCCGGGCTAGCCGAAACGGCTCCGTATAGTCGCCTCCCACATGATTTGTTGCCGCGCCAAGGTCTGCCGCCAGGTCCTCTGCGCCCCACATCATGCCAACCAGGCGTGGATGCTCAAAGGCTGCACCGCGACTGAGCGCAAGAACACCCTGCGCAGTCTCAGTCACGATAGCAATAATGGCTGTTTTGCCTTTGCGGCCTGAGCCTTCAAGCGCCTCCAGCATGTCTGACAAGACTTCGACATCCTCCGGACCGTTACATTTGGGCAGGACGATCCCATCAGGCTCAGAGGGCAATACCACGGCGAGATCATCCCGCGTTAACCCGGTATCGAGCGCATTGACTCGAACAAACCGGTTGATGTCCCTTGGCAGCACATTCCGCAGCGCCGATGCTGTGATCTGCCGTGCGTCTTCCTTACGCGACAGGGCAACGGAGTCCTCCAGATCAAGAATAGTAATATCTGCACCGACGCCTGCGCACTTTGCCTGCTTCTTTTTGCTATCGCCGGGCACAAAGAGGAGAGTAGTGAAATTCATGCCTGCTCTCCTTCTTTTTCATCTGCCGGGCGCGCGCGCATCAGCGCAGCGCGTTCACAACTGGCCACAACTTCCCCCCGCTGATTGATAGCTTCATGAAAAAAGGTGACAATACCCTGCCCCGGCCGGGATTTACTGGCACGCACAGCTTTGACTGTCGTGCGTGCACGAATTGTGTCGCCATGAAAAACAGGCTTCGGGAAAACGACATCCGTCATACCAAGGTTGCCAATGGTCGTGCCAAGAGTAGTATCCCCTACTGTCATACCGATCATGAGGCCAAGCGTGAACAGGCTGTTGACCAACGGCTTGCCCCATTCCGTACCCGCTGCAAATTCAGCATCAATATGTAAGGGCTGTACATTCATCGTCATCAACGAAAAATGCATATTGTCATACTCTGTGACGGTGCGGGACAGGTCATGGTTAAACACCATGCCTTCTTCGAATTCTTCCAGCCACAAGCCTGCCATGGTTTATTTCCTTTAATCCTGAGGGGTAATTTTATTCAATTTGCTGCAAGGTTTCTAGAATACGCTTTGTC
>JALEGM010000147.1 GCA_022763145.1 Aquisalinus sp.
AACAGGCGCATCAGCGCCATGGTGGCTCAGGTGCTTATTACGTTTTTCTAAAGAAGCCCGAGAGCAGGTAGTGCCTTTGACAGGCCGAAACCAACCGCCCCAAGCATGACGAGAGCAAATATACCAAGACCTGCATAAAGACCCCATGGTGTTTTTTGCAGCGTGGGTTGTACAACACCACTGAAGCTCGTCGTGCTGCTGCCATAGACTGCCATGAGAACAGGGTCATGATTGCGTGGTTTCGCAAAAGCCCGCTCGAATGCAGCTCCGATAGCCTTTTTAACCTGGGGCGTCGCGCCCAGCATCATATCAAGCTCAATTTCCAGAATGGCTGGCAGTGTCTCGGGGCGTTCATGCAAGTAGATCGGACGGAATTTGACGCCTGCTGCAACAAGTGGATGTGTGATGTCAGCAATGTCCCCGGTTTTTTCACCGCGCGTATCCACTTTTAACAGAATACGGGCATATGGTGCCGTAATGCCCTCAAGTTTCGCGATAATTTTTTCGCGCTCGGTCATAAATTTGGGTGGCTTGGAATTTCCACCCTTCTTGGGAGCTGCCTTGCGCTCAATAACAAGAAAGCGGGAGGATATTTTGCTTTCCTCAGCTAATTCATCGCCAAGAACAACGTAATCGGAGTTAAACTCAGAGCCATTTGCTGCACCCGTATTAGGATTAAATCCACCGGTGAGTCCCGCTGCCACACCGCGCGGTAATAATACGCCGATAAGTGGCTTGGCGAAGTTTGCAGCCGTGGTGTCACTGATCATGGCATGGCCTTTATCAGTGACCTGTGTTTTCACTTTACGGTCAGGGTCAAGGTCCTGCCGAGCCAGATCTAGTACTTCACGATAGGCCGAAGTTCCTTCCGGCAAGCGGCGCACTTCTATGCCATTGGCGCGCAGTTCATCAATTGTGGATGTGCAGCGCTCAAAAGCATCCGTAGACGCATAAACAATATTGACCCTGTTGCGGTAAAACTGTTGCGCAGCGCTGCCAACCGGAAGAGCGCCAAACGCGCCTTTTGCCGGGTTGCTGCCCGGAAATGCAGCTTGAGCTATCTCATTTACAGAAAAGGATGGCGTTGCCAGTAAATACTGGTCCTCGTTAGAGCGCTCTTCCTTGATCACGCAGTCCTTGAAATCAAGCAATGTCGAAAGCGCTTCAGTATTATAGCCATTCCGGTCACTCTCGAACGGCAAAATGGCTTTGGTTGCTTTTTGCGAGATCAGGGCCGCAAGGGTGTCCCCTGTGGAAAGACGTCGTGATGGGCGACCAAGGTCACGTGCGACCTCATGTGCCAGTCCAAACTCTTCGTCTTGATAGACAACAAAGCCGGTGCTGCTGCTCGTGCTTTTCATGTGTGAACCATCGGCCATGTGACGCATATCCCCATTTAGTAAGAGATTTTATCATTTATTAACGAAAGCGCCACCCCCTTGCCAGATTGCAAGCTGTGGCAGCAGAGTTACAGGATAAACTTGGATAAGTCAGCGTTTCGGGCAAGATCACCAAGGTGTTCCTCGACAAATTCTGCATTTATTTCAATGGTTTGGCCGTTCTTATCCGAGGCTTCGAAGGATACTTCCTCCAGGACTTTTTCCATAATCGTGGCCAGCCTGCGCGCACCAATATTTTCAACCGATGCATTAACTTGTGCAGCTTTGTCGGCAATGGCTTCGATGCCGTCCTCCGGGAAGGTCAGCGTCAGGCCCTCTGTTTGCATCAAAGCCTGATACTGCTTAATAAGACTGGCTTCTGTTTCAACGAGAATTTTCCTGAAATCGTCTCGCGTGAGGGCGTCCAATTCAACCCGGATCGGCAAGCGTCCTTGCAGTTCTGGTAACAGATCTGACGGCTTTGCCAGGTGGAATGCGCCTGAGGCAATGAAAAGAATATGATCAGTTTTAACAGGCCCGTATTTAGTGCTGACGGTGGTCCCTTCAATTAACGGCAAGAGATCGCGCTGTACCCCTTCACGGGAGACGTCAGCCCCTGCCCGTTCACTGTTTCTGGCCACCTTGTCGATCTCGTCGAGGAAGACAATACCGTCATTTTCAGCAGCATCTATGGCTTCTTGTACGATCGTGTCATCGTCGAGCAGTTTGTCGCTTTCTTCTGCAATCAAAGGTTCATAGACGTCCTTGATCTGGAGTTTCCGTTTCTTGGTCTGTCCGCCAAACGCCTTCCCCATGATATCAGACAAATTAATCATGCCCATCTGGGCACCCGGCATCCCAGGGATATCCAGCGTCGGCATGGAATTTTTTCCTGTGTCCTGCAGGTCCAGTTCGACTTCTCGATCGTCAAGATCGCCTGCGCGCAGGCGTTGTCGAAAACTCTCACGTGTAGCTTCCGTGGCCGTTTCGCCAACCAGTGCATCAAGTACGCGATCTTCCGCGGCAGCGTGCGCGCGTGCTTTTACTTCTTCACGTTTTTTTTCGCGCACCAGACCAATCGCGATTTCTACGAGGTCACGAACGATAGATTCAACATCGCGGCCGACATACCCGACCTCGGTAAACTTGGTTGCCTCTATCTTGATGAAAGGTGCACCAGCGAGTTTTGCAAGGCGGCGGGAAATTTCGGTCTTACCGACGCCGGTAGGGCCAATCATGAGTATATTCTTTGGTGTGACCTCCTCTTTCAGTGGTCCGTCCAATTGGCGCCGGCGCCAGCGGTTGCGCAAGGCGACAGCAACGGCACGCTTTGCCTTGCCTTGGCCAATTATATAGCGGTCGAGTTCAGAGACGATTTCGCGGGGAGAAAAATTGGTCATGCGATCCTTTTACACGGGCTGAAGAGGGGGAAGGTAGATTTCTTTAAAAGTGAGAGAGTTTGGAAAAACGCTCAGAGGGTTTCAAGCGTCAGATGATCGTTTGTGTAAATGCAGATCCTGGCGGCGATGCCCATGGCCTTTCTGACGATATCTTCGGCGGACAAATCTGTTTCCTGAAACAATGCCAGGGCTGCGGATTGCGCATAATTTCCTCCGGACCCAATTGCGATGACGCCCTCATTTCCAGTGCCCGATCCAAGATGTTCCGGCTCCAAAACGTCTCCTATGCCTGTTATATTTAGGACAGTTTCCTTGTCAGCTACGATCATCATCGCTTCCAGACGCCGCAGATACCTGTCCGTCCGCCAATCCTTGGCAAGATCAACACAGGCTCGGGTTAGCTGAGTAGGATATTGTTCAAGCTTGGATTCCAATCGCTCCAATAAGGTGAAGGCGTCTGCTGTTGCGCCAGCGAACCCCGCAATGACATTGCCTCCGGCAATACGGCGCACTTTTCTGGCGTCACCTTTCATAACGGTTTCGCCAAGACTGACCTGGCCGTCTCCACCAATAGCAACCTTGCCGTTCTTGCGGACGGCGAGAATAGTGGTGCCGTGCATGACAGGATAATCAGACATTTTATCTCCAGAATTTTGTCGGAAGTTTAAGCGACGTATTTTTACTCACATAAAGGCGTGGCTGAGGAATTAAAGCCCTCACATCGGTCATACCTGCACAAAGTGGAAATTGGATCATTTTCCAGTTGTCATACTGCTGCCCTGCGCTAGGGTTCATTTGCACCATGTTAGGGTGGAAACAAAAAAGGGAACTACTCATGAAAAAGA
>JALEGM010000148.1 GCA_022763145.1 Aquisalinus sp.
AGTCACCCTGCTGATGCGTATCGCAGGTAAAGACTATTAAAATATATAGTTAATCTTTTACAGTTTCCAGAATTTAAACCATTCCAGTTTGATTAAGTATGTATTGATTACTCAATCAAGGGGTGCGGTTACTCTTTTTTGCAACTGTAAGGGGCGATATAAGGTTCTTACTGCCCTGATTCAGGGAAGAGAGCGGATCACGAGGTTCCTGATCTCTGTCATATCTTCCATGGCGAAGATGATACCTTCACGGCCGAGACCTGAGTCCTTCACGCCGCCATAGGGCATATTATCAACGCGGTAGGAGGGCACATCCCCGATAACAATACCGCCAACATCCAGTTTATCCCAGGCCTTCTGGATTTTGTAAAAGTCGCGTGTAAATAGCCCGGCCTGCAAGCCAAACTTGGAGTCATTGACCATGTCGAGTGCCTCATCCCAGGTGCTGAACGAGGAAAGCATGGCCATCGGGCCGAATGCCTCTTCGTTTCGGGCATTAGCATCGTCAGGTACATTTTCCAGAAGTGTTGCTTCCAGCATGTTGCCGTTGCTTAAGCCCCCGCCGCAAAGCAGTGTCGCCCCCGCATCTGTGGCCTCGTCGATCCAGCTTTTCAATCGTGTTGCCTCGCCTTCTGAGATCATAGGGCCGATGAAGGTATCCCGAATTTTCGGGTCGCCAGCGACAAGCGTTCTGGTTTTCGCCACCAGCTTTTCTTTCAGCGCGTCATAGATATCTTCGTGAATGATAATCCGCTGTACACCAATGCAACTCTGACCTGACTGGTAGAAAGCGCCAAAAATAATTCGCTCAACGGCATCATCGAGGTCCTCCGTATCGCGATCAACCACGACGGCAGCGTTACCGCCGAGTTCCAGAACGACCTTCTTCTTCCCGCATCGTGCTTTCAGATCCCAGCCCACATCTGGTGAGCCTGTGAAGCTGAGTAGTTTAAGCCGCTCATCAACAGTGAAGAGGTCCGCGCCGTCGCGCGAGCAGGGCAGGATGGAATAAGCCCCTTTGGGCAAGTCTGTTTCTGCCAGGATTTCACCCATGATGATGGCACCCAGCGGTGTCTTGGAGGCAGGCTTCATGACGAACGGGCAACCCACAGCGAGTGCAGGAGCGATCTTGTGCGCAGCCAGGTTCAGCGGGAAATTGAACGGCGATATAAAGGAGCACGGACCAATGGGCACACGCTTCCACATGCCGCGATAGCCTTTTGCTCGTGGGGAAATGTCAAGCGCCTGCAATTCGCCATGCATCCGCGTCGACTCTTCGCCCGCAATCTTGAAGGTGTCGATGAGTCGCGTGACCTCGCCTTCGCTGTCCTTAATTGGCTTGCCGGCTTCGATACACAGTGCATAGGCAAGTTCATCAAACCGCTCGCGAAAACGGCTGACGCAATGCTCCAGAACGGCCTGCTTTGCATAGGATGGCATCTCCGCCATTGGCTCTGCGGCTTCAACGGCGGCGGCAATACCTGCGTCAATCACTTCGGGTCCGGCAAGGGCGACGGAAGTGGCAACTTCGTTGGTATACTTGTCTGTGACCTTCAGGTCCTGATTAGCGTAAACGGCCTCATTGGCCAGGTAATACGGATAGCTGTCCTTAAGGTGTGGCATGGGGCCTCCGGTTCTTTTTGTGCTGCAGGAACCCGGTCATGTATTTAATGCCCGGTGTTTTACGCTTTGGGTTCAAGTGTGCTACCTAAATGGCTTCGCTCAGTTCCCTGATTTTATCATTGAGAATTTCATCATTCTCTGAATAATCCACCGGACAGTCGATCAAGTGGACGCCATCCGTGTTCAGGCATTTGTCCAGAATGGCAGGAAGTCCTTCAGAGCTTTCAACACGATGTCCGTGTGCGCCATAACTTTCAGCATATTTCACGAAATCCGGATTGCCATATTCAAGGCCCCAGTCGTCGAAGCCCATATTGGCCTGCTTCCAGCGGATCATGCCGTAGGAGTTGTCGTTCAGGATCAAGACGACGATATTCATATTCATACGGACGGCTGTTTCCAGCTCTTGAGAATTCATCATGAAACCGCCGTCGCCGCAGACAGCCATAATCTTGCGATCCGGATGCACCAGACGCGCTGCCATGGCAGATGGCAGGCCCGCGCCCATGGTGGCGAGCGCATTATCCAACAGCACGGTGTTTGGCTTGTTGGCGCGATAATTCCGGGCAAACCAGATTTTGTAGACCCCGTTATCAAGGCAGACGATGCCATCATCCGGCATGGCCTTGCGGATATCAGCGACCAGTCTTTGCGGGTAAATCGGGAAGCGAGCATCTTCTGCGCCTTCCAGCAATTGCTTGTCGTGGTGCTGCTGCACTTCTTTCATGCGTGAGAAATCCCAATGGGCTTTCGGGCGCATATCATGGCGGATCTGCCAGATCGCATTGGCGATATCGCCAATGACCTCGACTTGCGGGAAGTAAACCGGATCCACTTCTGCTGTGTTGAAGGAGATATGCAGCACTTCCGCGCCGCCCGGCTTCATGAAGAAGGGCGGTTTTTCGATCACATCGTGACCGACATTGATAATTAGGTCAGCCGCTTCGATGGCGCGGTGAACAAAGTCACCTGTGGAGAGGGCCGCATTGCCCATGAACAGTTCGTGGTGTTCGTCGATCACACCTTTGCCAAGCTGTGTAGTGACGAAGGGAATGCCGAATTCATGCACCAGAAGCCCCAACTGGCGGCCTGTTTCCTTACGGTTGGCACCAGCGCCGATCACCAGAATAGGGGATTTGGCGCTCTCGATTTTCTGGATGGCGGCCTTGATGGCCTTTTCTTCCGGTATAGGCCGACGGCAATGGGAGCGCGGGATCGGGATTTCTTCTGAATGCTCGTCGGCAATATCTTCCGGTAATTCCAGATGGACGGCGCCGGGCTTTTCTTCTTCTGCGATGCGGAAAGCCTCGCGCACCCGGCTCGGGATGTTGTCGCTGGCAACAATCTGATGGGTGTATTTGGTGATCGGGCCCATCATATCGACCACATCGAGAATCTGGAAACGGCCCTGTTTGGATTTTTTGACCGGTTTTTGTCCGGTGATCATCATCATGGGCATGCCGCCAAGCTGCGCATATGCGGCAGCGGTGACGAAATTCGTAGCACCCGGCCCCAAGGTGGACAGGCAGACGCCGGTCTTGCCGGTAAAACGGCCATAGGTCGACGCCATGAAGCCAGCCGCCTGTTCGTGCCGGGTCAGTACCAGCTTTATCTGCTTTGAGCGGGAGAGACTGTCGAGAAAGTCGAGGTTTTCCTCTCCCGGTATCCCGAAAATGTACTCAACGCCTTCTTCTTCCAGTGCCTTGATGAACAGGTCGGACGCTTTAGCCATGGTCGATTTCTCCCCTTAAAATCCTGATTTGAAACGTGAAACAGACTTCTCTCCAAGACATGCGTACCATGTCTTTCCCCTAAGCGAAGCATTTTTTGATCACATTTCCCGTAGGGCGTGTCAGCGCTGGAAGTCGTAGAGACTGCCAAGGTCGAGGAGCTGGGTCAGTTCGTCCAGGGCCGTGCAGGTTTCCTGATAAAGCTGCGGGTCACCGACGTCTTCCGGCTTCATCTGATCCCGATAGTGCTTTTTCGCCCAGACTTCCAGTGCGTCCAGCCGCTCATGTGTCATCAGACAGCTGCCGGAAAGAGCTGTCTGCTCCGCTTCTGTGAGCACAACGCGCAGACGCAGACAGGCTGGGCCGCCCCCGTTTTTCATGCTTTGCTTCAGATCAAGGTAATGCGCCTGCGCGATCGGGCCGTTGCTTGCGATAGCATCAGCGACAAAGCCCTGAGTATCAGCATTTTCTTCTGACTCCGTGGGCAGGATCAACCCCATGCCGCCTTCTGGTAGGCTGACAAGCTGTGAATTGAACAGATAGGTTTTGATCGCTGTCTCAAGAGAAACGAGATTGGCGGGTACTTCTATGAAGACAGGTGCGAACTCCAGCGTCTCACAGGCTCGCGTGATGGCGTCGAGGGCTTCTGCTTTATCTTCAAATGCGTGTTCATGATAGAACAGAGCTGTGCCATTGGTGACGGAGACAACATCATTGTGGAATGCGCCAGCATCAATCGCTTCAGCGCTCTGACGTACAAAAGCCAGGGCGCGTCCGTCAAGCTGGTGGCTGGTAGCGATAGCGTGAGAGGCTTCGACAGCCTGCCGTGCCTGAAAGGTGACTTTGCGGGTCTGTTTCTCAAACGCAGAATGGCCGTACACGAATAACTCAGCGCCTTGTTCGCCGTGTCCGGTGGCAAGGCGTCCGTGGTTGGCTGCCCCTTCATCGCCCATGCGTCCGCCATAAGGGATGGGAGCATGATGACTGAAATGGCTATAGTCTGCGAAAATTGTCTTCAGGGTTCGGCCTGTAAAGTCCGGCTCTAGCGAGCGATGGAACATGGAGCCGAGATTAGCCGGTGTGAAATGAACCTTGCCATCACGTGTGTCCGCTGACGGAGAAATAGTCGCGGCATTGGCCGTCCACATAGCTGACGCAGAGGCACAATTCATGAGGAGTTGCGGGGCAGACTTGGCGGCAGCTTCGACGACTTCTGCATCTGTTCCAGTGAAGCCGAAATGTCTCAAGGTGCTGACTGCGGGCCTCTCATGTGGTGGAAGGACGCCTTGTACCAACCCCAGATCAAGCAGCTTGCGCATCTTCTGGATGCCTTGCAGGACGGCGCCGAGTGGATTCGACACATCGCCAAGATTATTCATCGAGGCGAGGTTACCATAGGAGAGGCCACCATAATTATGGGTTGGCCCAACCAGTCCGTCAAAGTTTACTTCGTGTGCGATACTAGCGTTATCGCTCATGCGTCTACTCCTGGAATCGTGCCCTCATCCTGAACTTTGCCCTCCATAATCAGGCTGGCCATGGGCCATGCTGTGTAGTCAGCAGCATAGTAGCCTGCCGGGCGATGATTGCCGGAAAGGCCGACTCCGCCAAATGGTGCGGCAGAAGACGCACCCGTTGTCTGACGGTTCCAGTTAACGATGCCTGCATTGATCTCGCTGATAAATTGGCCAAACAGTTCCTTGCTATCCGAGATCAAGCCAGCAGCGAGGCCAAAGCTGGTGTCATTGGCTTCTTCCAAAGCTTTTTCAAAAGTACTGACACGGATGACCTGTAATAGTGGGCCAAATACTTCCCGGTCTTCGCGTTCTCGCACATCGGTGACGTCGAGAATACCCGGGCTGAGGAAAGCTGCGCCTAGTTCCAGTCTCTCACTTTGTCGAATGGCTTTAGCGCCTGCGCCAAGCAGTTTTTCCTGTGCGGCCAGAACGTCCTCGGCAGCTTTTTCAGAGACAAGGGGGCCCATGAAGGGAGCAGGCTCAGCATCCGGCTTGTCGACGCGCACTTTTGCCAGCAGAGCATCCAATGCCTTGACGATGGCATCCCCTTCCAGACTTTCCGGCACGATCAGACGTTTCGCACAGGTGCAGCGCTGGCCGCTAGTGATGTAGACAGAGCGCAGAATAATTCGTGCTGCTGCATCTTTGTCTTCAATATCCCAAGCGATCAGCGGGTTATTGCCGCCCAGCTCCAGCGCCAGTATTTTATCAGGCTGGCCGCCAAGTGCTTTGTGGATGGCGCGCCCGGCGTCGATCCCGCCGGTGAACAAAATGCCACTGACACGTTCGTCCGCAACCAGTTGTTCGGCAGGGGCACGTCCACCCTGAACAAGATTGAGTACACCTTTGGGCAGGCCCGCTTCATCCCACAGGCGGATAGTTTCCTCGGCTACCATCGGGGTGAGTTCACTCGGCTTGAAGACAATCGTGTTGCCGGCAATCAGGGCAGGAACAATATGCCCGTTAGGCAAATGCCCGGGAAAGTTGAAGGGGCCAATCACCGCCATAACGCCATGCGGGCGGTGCGTCAGCCTCATTACTGCTCCGGCAGCCTCAGCTTCTTTATAGCCTGTTCGTTCTTCATAGGCTTTCAGGGAAATGTCAGCTTTCCCGGCCATAGCACCGGCCTCAGTCGCGGCATCCCAGAGTGGCTTGCCTGTTTCATGGGCAATGGCGCCGGCAATAGCGTCCTTGTTGGTCTTCAAAAGTTCTGTGAAACGGCGGATGATTTCAAGACGGTCTTCTAAGGTTGTCTTGCGCCAGCTTGTGAAGGCCTTTTGGGCGGCAATAATTGCGGCCTCAATGTCCTGCGTATTGGCAGCATTACCAGCCCACAGGGATTCACCAGTTGCTGGCGCCGTTGACGTCAACTTGTCACCGCCGCCCTCACGCCAGTTGCCATCAATGTAGAGCTCGCCAGTTGTCATTCCTGTTTTCCTTTCAGCAGGCAGGTCAGCACTTCTTCGTCTTTGATAATGCCAAGCTCCTGCATCATTTCATCTGTTAGCGGAATATCGGTACTGTTTTCTTGCGCTGTTTCAACCTGAATACAGGCAAAATTGCCAAGGCTGACAGAGCAGACCAGGGCTTTCTCTCCACCACTGTTGCTGGTTGTAGTAACCGGCTTGCGATGGTGTGCGTCACGAATGGTTTGAACCTCGTGCATGTTGGCGTCAATGCTTGGGCCAGCGTCAAAGATATCAATAAGGTTATTATAGCGGAAGCCCTGTGACAGCAGCAGATCCATGGCTGGCCTGGACTTATCATGCGGTTTGCCAAGGATATCCCGTACATCTTGTGGCAACATCTCCGTGTAGATTGGATATTTTGGCATCAGGTCGGCAATAAACCGGAAGTCGCTTGTGCTGCGTTTGTCGGCTTCAATAAAAGTCATGTCGAAGAACTTACTGGCGACATGCTCCCAGAACGGGAAGCTCTCTTCGTTATCTGTCCAGCCTCGTATTTCCGCCATAACCTTGTCGCCAAAGCGCCCGGGGTTCGCAGCGAATAGCATGAAACGACTGAAGGACAGCAACCGCCCGACACCGGCACCACGATACTCCGGGTCTACGAACAGCGTGCCGATTTCCGTGAAGCCGTGATAGTCATTGACCAGATACAAAAGATCCGTCTCAAGGCGCAGGTCAAGGTCCGGTGACTGGTTGACCAGATGCGACATACGATAGGAATA
>JALEGM010000149.1 GCA_022763145.1 Aquisalinus sp.
CAATCGGCCACGTGCATTCAGGTGCTCTTGGCTGGGTGGGCTATATCAGTTTTGGTGCTCTCTATTGTCTTGCTCAGTGGGCCTGGGGGCGCAAGCGTATCTACTCTAACAATCTTGTTGAGTGGCACTTCTGGATTTCGACTGTCGGTATCTTGCTCTACATCACGTCCATGTGGGTAGCCGGTATTCTCGAGGGTTTGTGGTGGCGCGCTTATGATGACTTCGGCTTCCTGCAATATTCCTTCATCCAGACTGTTGAAGCCAAGCATATCTATTACATCATACGTGCTGTAGGCGGAACGCTGTTCCTGATCGGCTCTATGATCATGTGCTACAATCTCTGGCGTACAGCGCGGGGCGACGTCCTGGACAAGGAAGTTCGTGAAGAGAACGCAATTCCTGCTGCACAGCCAGCTACAGTTACAGCTTAACGAGGTTCAAAATGTTAAATCGACATAAATTCCTTGAAAAACATTCTGGGCCCTTGCTGGCAGGTATTCTGGTCGTTGTCGCTATTGGCGGCCTGGTGGAGATCGCCCCGCTCTTCTACCTGGAATCGACGATTGAAGAAGTGGAGGGTGTCCGTCCTTATACGCCGCTCGAACTGGAAGGTCGGGACATCTATATCCGCGAAGGGTGTTATGTCTGTCACAGTCAGATGGTGCGGCCTCTCCGAGATGAGGTGGAGCGCTATGGCCATTATTCACTGGCAGCCGAGAGTATGTATGATCATCCATTCCAGTGGGGCTCAAAACGTACTGGGCCTGACCTTGCCAGGGTCGGCGGCAAATATTCAGACGAGTGGCAAAGGCAGCACCTTGTAGATCCGCGTAGTCTCGTGCCCGGTTCTGTAATGCCGCCCTATGCATTTTTGGAAGACAACCCCATCAATGCCGACCGGACGGCCTCAAAAATGAGGGCTAATCGTACAGTAGGCGTCCCTTATACTGATGAACAAATAGAACGAGCGAAACATGACTTGCGCATGCAAGCGGGTAATCCTGTTGCAGAAGACTATGAAGGCTTTGAAGAGCGGTGGCCTGAAGTTTCAGTTCCGGATATTCCGACCAATACCAACATCACAGAAATGGATGCTTTGATCGCTTATCTCCAGGTTCTGGGCACAATGGTCGACTTCTCAACATATGAAGCTGAAGACCCAGATAACAGGCGTTAAGGAGGACGAAGCATGTATGAATTTCTTTCGCAGTTGGCGCAGACTTTTGGCTTGTTACTCTTTGTACTCGCCTTTCTGATGATCCTTGTTTACGCGCTAGCGCCTTCCAACAGACAGAAGTTTGACCACGCGGCTCGAATGCCGCTTGATGAAAGCGACCACCATGACAAGTAGTGACGAAAAAGATATTGATGAAGTTTCTGGTATCGACACCACCGGACACGAATGGGATGGTATCAAGGAACTGAATAATCCCTTGCCGCGCTGGTGGCTGATCCTGTTCTATGTAACTGTTTTCTGGTCAGTCGTGTACTGGGTATTTATGCCATCCTGGCCTGGTATATCCGGTCATTTGAAAGGTACACGTAACCATTCAGAGCGTGAGAACGTAGAACTCGCACTCAATGAACTGCAGGCTTTCAGGGCTGAAAACGCACAACGACTTCTCTCTGCCCGTTCTCTGTCTGATATTGAGCAGGACCCACAATTATTGCAGTTTGCGATGGCGTCAGGTGCTTCTGCGTTTGGGGACAATTGTGCCACCTGTCACGGTGTTGGTGGCGGTGGCTTCAGGGGGTATCCCAACCTGAATGATGATGTCTGGCTTTGGGGTGGCACGCTGGATGATATCAAGCAAACTATTAGATTTGGTATTCGTTCGGAACATCCTGAAGCACGTATCTCCATCATGCCCGCTTTCGGTGAACAGGGTATTTTAAATAGCGCGCAAATTTCTGACATGGTTGACTATGTGGAGCATTTGGCAGGGCGTGATTCAGACATGGAGGCTGTTGCCAGGATAGAACCTGTTTATCAGGCTCAATGTTCTGCTTGTCACGGTGCGGCTGGTCTTGGCGACAGAGCACAGGGAGCCCCCAACCTGACGGACGCCGAGTGGCTGTTCGGTGATGATCGTGCTGCGATCCGGGACACTATCTATTACGCACGCAATGCTGTCATGCCACACTGGAATGAGCGGCTTGACGAGCCTACAATCGCAGCATTGTCAGTATATGTACACACGCTCGGCGGTGGCGAGTAGAGTAACGTCACCGGATAGCAGACCAATGAGCCAGCGAGGCATTCAGGAATATGACGTATCTGCGGTGAATAGCACCCAGATGCGTCAGCTCTATAAAAAGCGCGAAGCCGTTTATCCGAAGCTCGTGCACGGAAAGTACAGGTTTATCAAATGGGTGCTGCTATTTCTGACTCTAGGAATTTACTACGGCTTGCCTTGGGTGCGCTGGCCGCGTGGGCCAAGCGAGCCTGATCAGGCTGTGCTGGTCGACTTTGCCGGGCAGCGTTTCTACTTCTTCTTTATTGAAATATGGCCAGACGAGTTATACTTCGTGACAGGCTTGCTGGTTCTGTCAGCCTTGTCCCTGTTTCTGGTAACGGCGTTATTTGGGCGTTTGTGGTGTGGGTATGCGTGCCCACAAACTGTCTGGACGGATTTGTTCATTGCTGTCGAACGCCTGATCGAGGGCGATAGAAACAAACGCATTATGCTGGATAAGCAGAAGTGGAGTATGAATAAGATCATCAAGAAAACAACAAAACATGCACTGTGGTTGTTGATTGCGGCAGCGACTGGTGGCGCCTGGGTGTTGTACTTCCATGATGCTCCAACAGTGATTGGCAACCTTTTTACCGGACAGGCGCCTATCAGTGCGTATCTATTTTTAGGTATACTGACTTTCACAACCTATTCGCTTGCAGGCATCATGCGCGAACAGGTTTGTACGTATATGTGCCCATGGCCTCGGATTCAGGCAGCCATGACCGATGCAGAGACATTCTCTGTTGGCTATTACCATGCGCGCGGGGAGCCACGCGGCAAACATAAGAAAGGTCAGGACTGGGCAGAACGTGGAGACTGCATTGATTGCAAGGCGTGCGTTGTAGCCTGCCCTATGGGTATTGATATCCGTGAGGGAGACCAGCTTGAGTGTATCAACTGTGGTCTTTGCATAGATGCCTGTGATGACATTATGCGTAAGGTCAGCAGACCAACAGGCCTGATTGGCTATGGGTCAACATATCGCGCGCCTACAATGTCAGAGACGCGAAAAGTTTTTCCAAAATTAATTCGTTCCAGAACTGTATTTTATTCGGCTGTCATCACAATTATCACGGCTGTTATGTTATTCGGCTTAACAAGCCGTGCAACGATGGAATTCACTATAGAACGTAACAGGGCACCAGCCTATACCGTGCTATCTGACGGTAGTATCAGGAATGCCCTGACAGTTAAAATTCTCAACAAAGTGAGCGAAGAGGTTTCCTTTACACTGGCTTTTGAGGGCAATGACGCTCTTCTTGTTGATGCCGTTGGCTATCGTCCGGAAGTAGGCTCGTTCAGCCTGCTTATCCCCGGAGACCAACTGCAAAGTACGCGCGTTTTCCTGACTCTTCCGCAAGCTGAGATTGCAGAAAATGAAATCGTTGCTACGCTTGTTAACAATCGTACCGGTGAGAGAATTGAAAAAACGCTCTCCATCATTGGAAAAGGCTAGGCCATGACGACACAAACAAAGAAACCTTTTGAGATCACCGGATGGCATGTTTTAATCGCAATTATTATCTTCTTTGCGGTAATTGCATCAGTGAACGCAGTGATGGTTACATTGGCGATACGGTCATTCCCTGGTGAAGAGCAGAAGAAGTCGTATATGCAGGGTCTTCAGTATAATGAAGTGCTGGCAGAGCGCGAGGCGCAAGCCTCTCTCGGCTGGCAGGCACTATTAGTAGACGGTACGGATCTGACAGCAAACAATACAACCATCAGATTACGCCTGAGCAACGCACAAGGACAGATTCTGAGCGATATGAATATATCCGCAACTCTTGGACGACCTGCGACTGATGAGCGTGACATTGAACCTGTTTTTATCCAGACAACAGATAATATCTATCTTGCGCAGATTGATGGTCTGTCTCCCGGTATTTGGGATTTGAAGGCCGTGGCAGCAGCACCAGACGGGACTGAACTCAACTTTGAGAGGCGCCTGTGGCTCAGGTAGGGGAAATTGCCTCCGTAGGTTGCCCGAGCAACCTAGCACCGCCAGCAGACATATCCGGTAATGTCGCCTGTCCCGATGCTTTCGTGCGTCAGGACAGTAGAGGGTCGCGGTTAGAGCTTGCTGTATTTGGAGCAAAATGCGCCGGATGCATTGCCAAAATAGAAGGCGCAGTAAAAAAACTTCCGGGCATTGATGAAGCGCGATTGAATCTTTCAACAGGTAAATTACGGGTTAGTTGGCACGGCGAATTACAATCACAGCAAGTTGTTAGTACAGTGAGTGCCCTTGGTTATCGGGTCACGCCATATGATGCTGACGCGTCAGAAAAAGAAACAGATGAGCATGGTCGCCTGCTCATCAGATGTCTTGCTGTTGCTGGCTTTGCGATGGCGAACATTATGCTTCTGTCGATTGGGGTCTGGTCAGGCACAGGCGGAGAAATGGGGGAGGGCACGCGAGCGCTGATGCATTTTGTTTCAGCACTCATTGCCATTCCAGCAGCTGCTTATGCCGGACGTCCCTTTTTTATGTCGGCTTGGGCTGCCCTGCGTGCGGGGCGGGCGAATATGGATGTGCCCATCTCACTGGCTGTTGTTCTGGCTGTATCATATTCACTTTTCGAGACATTTCAGGCTGGCGAGGAAGTGTATTTTGATGCGGCTGTGATGCTGCTGTTTTTCCTGCTCATCGGGCGTTGGCTGGATCATGCCTTGCGCAACCGCGCGCGTGCCGCAGCGCGCGACCTACTTGCCTTGCAGGCACTATCGGCCAACCGGCTTGGACCGGACGGGCAGTTGCAAGCTGTATCAGCGAAGGATATTCAGCCAGGTGATCATATCCTGCTGGCGGCTGGTGATCGCATTCCTGTCAATGGGCGCATCATCTCCGGCGTTTCAGAAATGGATGTTTCACTTGTTACAGGAGAAACAGATCCGGTTTTGCGCCGCACTGGCGATGCCGTTGAAGCCGGTGTTCTGAACGTCTCAGCTGTTGTGACAATGGAAGCGACGGCGACAGTTGATAACTCTCTCGTCGCAGAACTGGCACGGCTTGTGGAGGCCGGTCAACAGAGCAAGAGCTCTTATGTCCGCCTGGCAGACAAAGCGGCACGCGCTTATGTCCCCATTGTACATACGCTCGCAGCGATAACATTTCTGGGGTGGTTATTTGTGTTTGACGCAGGATTGCGTGTCGCGTTGATGAACGCGATTGCGGTACTGATCATCACCTGCCCATGTGCACTTGGCTTGGCAACCCCGGCTGTACAAATCGTTGCGACCGGTGAGCTGTTCCGCAAAGGGATACTCGTGAAAGCGGGTGATGCGCTGGAACGTCTTGCGCAGGTCACTCATTTTGTTTTTGACAAAACGGGCACATTGACACTTGGCAAGCCGCGGCTTGTCAATGCGGATGATCTTACCCCCGCTCAATTTAACGCTGCCGCGGCCCTTGCACGCGTAAGCCGCCATCCTTTGTCGCGTGCGATAGTTGAGGCAGCGGGTACGGGCATTGTTGCAACGGATGTAAAAGAAATACCGGGACAGGGCGTCTCCGGGTTTGTTAATGGCAAGCTTGCGCGGATGGGCCGGGCAGCGTTTGTCGGCGCAGATGATTCTGGTGATGATGCTGCGGGTACACTGACATATATTGCTTTTGAGGGGGAGATCCCAGTGGCTCTCAAGTTCGAGGATACGCTGCGCGAGGATGCCGCGGAGACAGTTTCGACATTAAAGTCATCAGGGATCAGGACCTCTCTTTTGTCTGGTGATCGACCTCAACCTGTGAAGCAACTGGCAAACCGCGTACAGATCGAAGAAGCCTTTGCCGCTTTGACACCCGCAGAAAAACTTGAAAGGCTGAATGCTCTTGCCGACAGTGGTGAGCACGTGGCGATGGTGGGAGATGGCCTCAATGATGCTCCCGCCCTTGCCAGTGCGCATGTTTCCCTGTCACCCGGGTCTGCTGTGGAGGCGGCACAATCTGCAGCAGATTATGTCTTCCAGGGACAAGGATTGGGTGCTGTGACCAAGGCCTGGCGTATGGCGAGGCGTGCACAGCGGCATATCCTGCAGAATTTTGCCTTTGCAGCTCTTTATAATTGCGTTGCCGCGCCGCTGGCGATGGCGGGGTATGTAACACCATTGATCGCTGCGTTAGCCATGTCAGGGTCATCGCTTATCGTGACGTTGAATGCGTTGCGTCTGAAAATAGGAAATGGAGACTAGTTATGGAGAACCTGATGATCCTGATACCGGCAGCCTTGCTGCTTGGCGGTCTTGGCGTAGGAGCTTTCATGTGGTCTCTGAATGCCAATCAGTATGAAGATCTGGATGGTGCTGCAAATCGCATTCTGCTGGATGATGATCTGGAGACCTGATCCTGTCAGGGCCACTTCTTTTTACTGATCAAATACGTCCCGATAGGCGTGCCATGTTGC
>JALEGM010000150.1 GCA_022763145.1 Aquisalinus sp.
CAAGCAAGAGAGATGTATGGCAGTCTGATTGATCTGTTACGCCGTTAATAGGAGGAGCCTATATGGAACCGGCATCACTGGCCGCGCTGAAGAATTATGCAGCGGCCCGGCAAGCATTGTCCCCGGATAATGCTGCGAAAGCACCTGATAAAAGTACAACAGAAACGACCGGCCCTGAAGGGGTTGCCAAGGCTGCCAGCGAGTTTGCGGAAGTATTCAACAATGCCGAGCAAACTGCCAAAGCCCTGAGTGTTGGCGAAGCTGACCCGCATTCGGTTGTTGAGGCGTTGGCGACAGCAGAAGTTGCACTGGAAACAGCCGTCACCGTGCGTGACAAAGTGATAGAAGCGTATCAGGAACTCCTGAGAATGCCTGTCTGAGGCTGGTAGTATGACCGAAACTGAAGTTCTCAGTATTTTGCGGGAATTCCTTTGGGCCGCAGCGCTTATTTCTGCGCCGCTCCTCGGTACGGCCCTGTTTGTGGGTATTGTCGTCGGCCTGTTGCAGGCCTTGACCTCTATTCAGGAAATGACTTTGACCTTTGTACCCAAGATCGCTGTTATGCTGATCGTTTTTTTCCTGTCTTCCGGTTACATGGCGCGGGTCTGCCTGAGCCTGTTCAATGAGCAGGTATTACCTGTGATTGCACAATGATGTCTTGGGTAATGGGGTAAGAGATGCCTGAGTTCAAGGTCAGTTCACTTTATCAGCCTACGGTTCTGCTGGCATTGGCGCTCATGGTTGTGATCGCCATGATGATCCTGCCTGTACCTGCCATCGTGCTGGATATTGGCTTGATGCTTTCGTTCGCGTTCGCGATTCTTATTTTTACTCTTACTCTGTTCATTGAGAAACCGCTGGATTTTTCTTCTTTCCCGAGTGTTCTGCTTGCCTCTTTGTTGTTGCGCCTGTCGCTGAATATTTCATCGACGAAACTTATAATCGGTCAGGGGCATACCGGGTCTGACGCTGCAGGCGGGGTGATCGAAGGCATTGCCATGTTCATTATGGGTGGCAATATCTGGATGGGCTTGATTGTTTTCAGTGTCTTGATCATTGTAAACTTCCTTGTGATCACACGTGGTGCTGGTCGTATGGCAGAAGTCGGAGCCCGTTTCGCCCTGGATGCGATGCCCGGCAAACAGCTCGCGATTGATTCTGATGTTGCAGCTGGCGCGATCAGTCATGAAGAAGCACGCAAGCGCCGCGATATGGAACAGGAAGAAACATCGTTTCTCGGTTCCCTCGATGGTGTCTCAAAATTTGTCAAAGGTGATGCGATTGCTGGTTTGTTGATCACACTGCTGAACCTGATTGCCGGTATGGCAATTGGTCTTGGTGTTCACAATCTGACATTTGCGGAAGCTGCTCAAAACTATTCCATCCTGACAGTGGGTGACGGTCTGGTATCGCAGATCCCGGCTGTGATTATCTCTGTCGCTGCAGCATTGTTGCTGTCCAAAGGACGCGGTGAAGGCGCGGTTGACCTTGCGCTCATCAAGCAGCTTGGCAAACACCCATCAGCACTTGGTACTGTAGCTGCCATTCTTGCGGTCTTTGCTGTGTTTCCCGGCTTGCCCTGGCTGCCGTTCCTGATGGGCGCGTCCCTGATGGGCTGGCTAGCCTGGCGATCCTGGAAATTTCAGGAAGAAGAAAAGGCCCGGGCGGAACGGGCGGCGCAGCCAGATGAGCCAGTTGATGCCAAGCCAGTGATCGGTGACCTTCTTGATGTGGATGAAATTCATATTGAGCTGTCCAAGGAATTGGTGCCCATCGCTATGGATCCGGAAATCGGGTTCGATCAGCGTATTGAGAAAATTCGTAAGTTCATCGCGCAGGAATATGGCTTCGTCGTGCCGGCTATCAGGTTGACGGATACAACGGTCATGCCGGTGGAGACTTATCGAATCAAAATTCAAGGCGCCGAGATTGCGCGCAGTAAATTGAAGCCAGGGCACGTCCTTGCCCTCATGGAAGATAACGCACATCCGGAAATTCCCGGTGAGAAAGTGCGCGAACCGGTTTATGGTGCATCGGCTCGTTGGGTAGGTAAAGCACATCAGGATGAGTTGATGATGCATGGCTTGCCCACCATCGAGGCGCCGGAAGTGATGGCGACCCATGTCATGGAAACCATTCAGGCAAACTTCCCAAAATTGATGACCAGGCGTGCCTTGCGCGAAATTCTGGAAGCTTTCACCCACCTGACCAATGAGGAGCGTGGGGCATCTAACAAGCGTATAATCGACGAGTTTATTCCCGATAAGGTGCCGTTGGAACTGCTGCAATCAGTCTTGCGGGCATTGCTGGAAGAGCGTGTGTCGATCCGTAATTTGCCGGTCATTCTGGAGACTGTAGCAGAGGTTAAAGGCACGCTCTCTTCGACTGAACAAATTGCTGAGTATGTCAGGCAAAGGCTCAGTTATCAGTTCGTACACAAATTGCGAGATGATAAAGGCAAGTTGCCACTGGTGCAGTTGGGCCCGGAATGGGAGCAGTTATTCAGCGAGCATGAGCGTGTCGGCGAAGGGGGGAATGCAGACATTGCCCTGCCGCCAAACGAATTCAACCGGCTGGCTTCCTCCATCCAGGATAAGCTGAATACAGCTGCTTCGCGCGGGGTTTACGCTGCCATTGCGTCGAGTGCCCGACGGCGGCGGTTCCTGAAGACGGTTCTGTCCGCAAAGGGCATCCGTAACCCTGTTATCTCCTATGAAGAAATTGCCTCGAATGAACAACCGGCCATTGTCGGTGTCGCATGAGGTGAGCCATGGAGATTTTTCAATCCCTGGCTGAATTTATCGCGCCATTCGAGCAGTATCTCTTTGCTGTAGCTGCCATGTTTGTGCGTCTATCCATGCTAGCTTTTCTGGTGCCGGGGCTTGGGGAGGGAACTATTCCTGTCCGCTCCCGGATTATCGTAGCACTGGTTATCACATGGCTGATCGTGCCGTTTATGCTCGATGATTTCCCGCAAAACATTAATAGTTTCTCTGCGCTGGTATCCCTGATGTTACTGGAGGCTCTCTATGGATTTGTGCTTGGCTTCTCGCTGCGTCTAATGATCTTTGTTCTGCAGATCGCTGGTACGATCATCGCCCAGGCAATGTCTCTATCACAGATCTTCGGCAACATCCTGACGGAAGAGCCAAACCCCACGGTTTCGCTGTTGTTGATGGTTGCTGGGACAACCCTGTTATTGACCATGGACTTCCACGTTGAAGTCATTGGTTTGTTGGTCAACTCCTACGAAACCTTCCCGATGGGCACTTACCCGGATCTTGAGCAACTTGCTTACTGGGCGTCAGGCAGGGCAGCCTATGCTTTTGAATTTGCCCTCTCGCTGTCTTTACCGTTTGTGGTGCTGAACTTTATTTACAATGTCGTGTTGGGTGTTGTGAACCGCGCCATGCCACAGCTGATGGTTTCCTTTGTTGGTTTGCCAGCTATCACGGGGGCCAGTCTCGTTTTGTTGGCGATTTCTGTTGCTGCTATGCTGATGGTTTGGGTGACCAGCTTTAATCTGGTATTCGCCGAGTTCGGGGGCGGATAGGGGATGGCAGAAGATCAGCAGAATGAGGGCCAGGAGAAGTCGTTTGAGGCTTCGGAAACAAAACTCCGAAAAGCACGGGAGCAAGGTAATGTTCCGCAATCTCGAGAGCTGACTACCACATTACTCTATATTGGTATGTTGGTAGCGATCATGCTGGCTGGCGGTCCTGCCGTTATGGGGACAGCGGAGCATCTGGGCCTTATGCTGGCGCGACCGGAAGAGTTAGGTGAGTCCTTCCTCTTTGGTGCCGATAAAAAGTTGCTGGGTGAGACCATGATGGGGATCAGCGTTGATATGCTACCCATCATTTTGATTCCGGCTGCCTTTGTCTTGGTATCCTTGATTGCCCAGCAGGCAATTGTTTTTGCGCCCTCAAAGATAAAACCCAAGCCTTCAAAAATCTCACTGATTTCCAATGCCAAGCAGAAATATGGACCAGATGGTCTCATGGAATTTCTGAAGAGTTTCATCAAGATGTTAGCGATCACCGTAATCGCCGGCATTTTTCTTTGGCAACAATACTATGAATTACCGCAGCTCAGTTTGCTGCCTGAAACTGTCTTGCCCAACGAGATGTTATCCCGGACAGTCACGCTCTTGATCTTTGTAACGCTTATGTCGGCAGCGATTACAGCCATAGATTTGCCATGGGTGCGCTATTCCCACGCCAAAAAGTTGCGTATGACATTGCAGGAGATGCGCCAGGAGAATAAAGAAAACGAGGGTGATCCGCACCAGAAGCAATCGCGCCGGCGTCGCGCTGAAGCTCTGGCCATGAACACGATGTTGAATGATGTGGCACAAGCGGATGTCATCATTACTAACCCGGAACACTATTCTGTTGCCCTGAAATGGGATCGGGAAGAAGGGCAAGTACCTATCTGTGTAGCTAAAGGGGTTGATGAAGTTGCTTTCCGTATCCGGGAGCGTGCTGCTTTGGCTGAGGTGCCGATACGCCCCGACCCGCCCTGTGCGCGGTCGCTTTATGCAACGGTTGAAGTTGGTGAACATATCAAGCCGGAACATTATGCCGCTGTGGCAGCCGCTATTCACTTTGCGGATGAGCTGCGTAAGCGGAGCTGGTAGATGGCTTTGGACTTTGCAAAGATCGCCAAGCTGGTTGACCTGCAATATCAGCAGAAAGAGCAGTCACTGCAACGTATCCGGCAGGAGCAACAGCGTCTGCGTGATTTGGCAGATGCTTGTGAACAGGCAGTGCGGGATGCAGCGCCCTCTGTCGATATATCAGGTGCAGTAGAGTTCGAGAAATGGGCACGGGCACAACAGGCAAAGTCAGCAAGTCTGCGCGAGCAAGCTGCTGGGCTGGATCAGGTTATGATGGATCTGCAGACTGCTTTGCGCAAAGATTTAAAGCGCGTGACCGGCCTTGAGATGATGCGCGAACGCGCCGCAAAAGAGGCAGCCCTGCGTCAGGAAGAACGAGAAGATGATACCCTTCTTGCTGTGGCATCCCTGTCTAACCCGATAAAAAGTTGATCCAGTTACCGATTCGAGCCGCAACTTTTAGGTTAGTCATTCATTTACCATGAATGCTGCGGGGCAAGCTAGCTCTAGGCTTTGGGTCAATCGCCATCATCCGTAACAATTCGTTAAACGGTATCTGCAACTATGGGTCGTATTTACGAGAGGAGAGAAGTGTGACTGCCGGGGGAAAACCGCAGCTGGTTGTCATCATTGCCCATAATGAATGGCTGAGAGCGCGTCTGGCTTCTGTTTTTCAGGAGGCCGATCCTGCGCGCTATGCACATGAAGTTTATCCTTCGTTTAATTCGTTTCTGGATTCTGGCAGCGCTTCGAAAGTCGACAGTTTCATCATTGATGATGATATGTCTCTGCATCAGTCCATCGTCACGCACATGAAAATCACCGGGCAGTTGCTGCCGGTGATCAAGATTATCGATCCGGACACACTGGAGCAGATGCGTTGCACGGACAAATTGCCGATGTCTGAGGTGTTTACCAGCAAACAGGTACGCGCAGATATTCTGTTGACCACACTGAAGTATCTGACCGAAGTTAACACGGTCATCCGTGAAATGAGCAATTTGCAATCCGCTATAGAATTGGCAGACAAGACCAATGCTCGTTTCTTTCAGTATATGAGTCACGAGTTATCGAGCCCCTTGCAGGCGGCAAAGACATTGCAAGCCAATATTGCATTGCTGGATGATGTTGATGAGATCAAGTCAAACGCACGGATTGCGACCATTGCGATCACGCATGTGCTGGATGCAATAAACAATATTTCTGAATATGTCCGGGTCAGCAAGAACCAACTTTCCCTGCAAACAGAAACATTTGACATTGCTCCTGTTCTTGAAGAGCTGGTGTGTCTATTCCATGAACATGCAGGCCATAAGGGCCTGGAGCTATCGCTCGTGCTGCCGGATGCAGATGACTGCTTGTATGTGGGTGACAAGCTGCGTTTGCGTCAAGTGCTCGTTAATCTGATCAAGAATGCTATCAAGTTCACTGACGAAGGGCAGATAACGCTCAGCGCTTGTCGGGCGGGAGATGCTTTGCGCATCTCTGTCCAGGATACAGGTATCGGGATGGAACCTGAGCTTGTCGCCGAAATTCTTGGCCGCAGTGGTTACACGCCTGGTGCCGACTTCGATGGTGGCCTGGGTATTGGTCTGATGTTGAGCCGTGAGTTTCTGGCATCTGCAGGCGGCCAGCTGGAAGTAGAAAGCACCCCAGGTGAAGGATCTATCTTCACCGCTGTTCTGCCTAATGAGCTTTTCAGGCAGGCGCCGGAAGAGCCACTACGGGCAACCGGGTAAGTATCAGAATAATCTAAAGTAGAGGGCCGGAAGTTACGGGCCAGACCGAAAGCAACGCGCCTGACCGCAAAAATTTCAGGCAGCTTCTGCGTTACCCGTGTCCATTTCGATACGGTTGCGGCCGTTGTTCTTGGCATCATAAAGTTTTGCGTCAGCGCGCTGGATAAGCGTTTCCGCTTCGTATCCGTCTTGCAGCATGCTCATGCCAAAAGAAGATGTGACTTTGCCGATACACTTTCCTGTGCTCTTAATGACGAGCTTGGAAGCCTCAAGGTCTTTCCGAATGCGCTCGATGAGGTGGAAGGCAGCCTGCATGTTCGTCTGTGGCAGGATCAAAGCAAATTCCTCACCACCATACCGTGCAGCAATATCACGGCCTTTGACATTATTAGAGATCAATGAGGCAAAGGTTTGAAGAATAC
>JALEGM010000151.1 GCA_022763145.1 Aquisalinus sp.
GGACGGGAAGCAAAGGCAAGCCGCTGTCAGCTTATGACTTCTATCAGTTGGCTGAATAATGCAAAAATCTTCCTGAACCAATTGCCCAGCGAGCTTCAACGGTGTTTCAGAAAAATCACAAACCCTGAAACTTTTAGTCTGCGGTTTAACGGATATAATTCCATCTTTATATGCATAAATTTCAGGAAATCTCTTTGGCAAATAGTCGAGCAGCATATCCAGGACTTCGCCTTCGGCTTTAAGGCTACCAGAGGTCCGCTGATAAACTGCTTCCGGCTGTTGATCCAGAAGGTCGTTTTTTTGAGTTAGTTGCTCAGTAAAAGTCTCATCTATCTCGATCCAGTTCTCTGGATCGCATAGTTGCAAGCCCATCGTGAAGGGGTGGGTACTGCCATCATATGGCGTATAACGGAAAAGCGTCATACGGTTTATTCTAAGCCAATACGCGCTTTCTTGCAGCTAAAACCGGCCCTCTTAACCCCAAGGCCCGCTTACCTGTGTAGCTTGTGGCTTGTAACTGGTCTGTCCCATTTGACCCGCCATATCCTTCAATCGATCGATACGGTTTTGAGTACTCGGATGTGTCGAGAACAGATTATCTGCGCGCTGGCCATGCAGCGGATTGATAATCTTCATTTGACCGGTGGCAGGATTTCGCTCTGCAGTATCATTCACAATCTTCGCAGCGCCGTTGGAAATTTTTGCTAGCGCTGACGCAAGCCAGAGTGGTTGGCCACAAATCTCTGCACCCATCTTGTCAGCTTCATACTCCCGTGTCCGGCTGATTGCCATTTGCACCAAACTGGCTGCCAGAGGTGCAAGTAACATGATGGCGATTGCGCCAATCAGTCCACCATTATCCCGGTTCCCACCAAAGAAAATGGCAAAGTTTGCAAGTGCAGTTATGGCACCAGCTATGGTCGCAGTTATGGTCATGGTGAGGGTGTCGCGATTTTTCACGTGAGCCAGCTCATGCGCCATAACGCCGGCGACCTCTTCCTCATTCAAAATACGCAAGAGGCCTGTTGTTGCAGCTACTGCTGCATTTTGCGGGTTGCGCCCCGTGGCAAAAGCATTCGGTTGATCATTCTCAATGACATAGATTTTCGGCTGCGGCATATTGGCGCGCTCAGCCAGAGCAGAAGTGAGTTCTGCGTATCGGCGGATCGGGCCAGTCGAGGTTCTCGGGTCCACCTCTTTGGCTTTGTACATGCGCAGGACGATTTTGTCGGCATTCCAGTAACTGAACAGGTTCATGCCACCAGCAAAGAGCAGAGCCAGCATCATACCGCCCTTTCCACCGATCATGGCACCTATGAAGCCAAACAAGGCCGTCAGGGCGGCCATGAGAATGCCAGTCTTTATAACAGAACTCATTTGTTTTCTGCTCCGTAAGAGTTATCTGATGATCAGATAATTTTTAGCAAAACGGTTTTCAATATCGACCATGGCGAATAACCAAAATGACATTGAAGCAGGCGACCCTGCCATTCCTCATACGCAGGATGGCATCCCGATGATCGTTAACGGGCAGCGCTTAAGCGAAACCGCCATTCAAGCCTTGAGAGAGGCACGTAACCGCAAGAACGAGGCAAAAGCAGCAGATGCCAACTTGCCTGCAGAATTAAACGGCCCAAAAGGTATCGAGCCAACCCGCTATGGTGACTGGGAGCGGGATGGCCGAGTGATCGACTTCTAGAGACTAAAGCGTGCGTTCTTTCTTCTCGACCGCGAAGCACTCAATGATATCGCCTGATTTCAGGTCATCATAATTGGCAAAGCTCATGCCACACTCCTGGCCCATAGGAACTTCCTGGACATCATCCTTGAAGCGCTTGAGCTGCGACAACTCACCCTCATGGATCACCACATCATCACGGATCAAGCGCACTTTCGCGCCGCGGCGAACCATGCCCTCAACAACACGACAGCCGGCGACCTTGCCAAACTTGGAGATGTTGAAGACTTCAAGAATTTCTGCGTTACCGATAAATGTCTCAGATATCTCAGGATCGAGCATGCCTGACAGGGCACCTTTCAGATCATCAAGCAGATCGTAAATGATCGAATAGTAACGAATCTCGACATTCGACTTTTCTGCTTCATCCCGTGCCTGTTTATTGGCGCGAACATTAAAGCCGATAACAGGGGCATTTGACGCCTCAGCAAGAATAACATCACTTTCTGAGATACCACCGACGCCAGTATGCAAAACTTTTACGCGCACTTCGTCTGTAGACATCTTTTCGAGAGAGCCAACGATCGCCTCAACGGACCCCTGAACATCCGCCTTGATAACAACAGGCAGCTCCTTGATCTCGGCGTCCTTCAACTGTGACATCATCAATTCAAGCGATGTGCCAGATGACTTGGCATTCATTTTCTCACGACGCTGACGCTGACGGAACTCTGCCACCTCGCGAGCCCTTGCTTCGGACTCAACAACGACGAACTGATCTCCGGGCTCCGGCACACCATTAAGGCCAAGAATCTCTACCGGCATGGCAGGCTCAGCTCCTTTAATCTGCTGGCCTTTATCATTGATGAGCGCACGAACCTTGCCCCACTCAGCTCCACACACAAGTATATCACCGCGCTTGAGTGTGCCGCGACGAACAAGCAGGGTGGCAACCGGGCCGCGACCTTTATCAAGTTGGGCTTCAACAACAGCACCATCAGCCGGGCGGTCAGGATTTGCTTTTAGCTCAAGCAATTCGGATTGCAGTAGAATTGCTTCCTGCAAGCCGTCGAGATTCAGCTTCTCAAGAGCAGAAACTTCCACATCCTGAATTTCACCACCCATGCCTTCAACCTGAAGCTCATACTGCAGAAGATCTGTACGCACTTTGTTGGCATCCGCTTGTGGCCTATCAATCTTGTTGATGGCGACAATGATCGGCACTTCGGCAGCTTTGGCGTGGCTGATTGCCTCGACCGTTTGGGGCATAACGGAGTCATCAGCAGCAACGACGATGATAACAATATCTGTTACTTTAGCACCGCGCGCCCGCATCTGGGTAAAAGCGGCGTGGCCTGGTGTATCAAGGAATGTGATCTTCTGGCCGCCATCAACAGCAATCTGATACGCACCAATATGCTGAGTGATGCCACCGGCTTCACCGGCAACAACATCCGTCTGACGCAACGCATCAAGGAGAGACGTTTTACCGTGGTCAACGTGGCCCATGATGGTGACAACAGGAGGCCGTGGCTGCAGATCTTCTGCACGATCTTCTTCACCCTCTAGCCCTTCCTCAACATCAGCTTCAGAGACACGTTTGACGGTGTGTCCCAGATCTTCCACGATCAACTGTGCCGTGTCCGCATCCAGAATCGCATTGGCGGTAACCATCTGGCCCTGCTTCATTAGCTCTTTTACGAGATCCACGGCTCGCATCGCCATACGTTGCGCGAGGTCCTGTACCGTAATTGTCTCTGGTACCACCACTTCACGTGCTTGCTTTGAGGAATCCGCGCCGCGTGCCTGACGTGCCTGCTTCTCGCGCTCACGGGCACGGCGCACAGACGCCAGAGAGCGTTGCCGCTCCTCGTCATCCAGGGCATTCGCGATAGTTAGCTTACCAGTGCGGCGACGATTTTCCTTCGGCTTGGACTGGTTACGGCTTTCATTGTCAAAGTTGCGCTTGGTTTTAATGCGCCCACCAAGTTCTGCGAGCGGATTATCCGCATCTTTCTCAAAACTGCGGCCATCTTTTTCACTTGCCTCTTCGCGACCTTTGCCACGTGCGTCAGCCTTAGCAGCATTTCGCTTCTTACGCTCTTCTTCTTCCCGCTCAAGAGCTTTGCGTGCCTCTTCCTCTGCCTTGGCCCTGGCTTCAGCTTCTCGAGTACGTTTTTCTTCTTCTTCCGCAACACGCTTACGCTCTGCCTCAAGCTTTTCGCGCTCTTCAGCTTCCCGCTTTTCACGAGCAAGGCGTTCTGCTTCTTCGCGCTGCTTCTTTTCCTGCTCCTGAACCTTCGCTGCTTTCAGAGCAACTTCGATGCGCTTCTTCTCAGTGTCAGATAGCGTGCGCAGGACCTTGCCGTCTTTCTTGGTCTCAGGCGCTGGGGCAGCAGGCTTGGCTGCCGGTTTCTCAGTAACCGGCTTGACCTCCTTTGGAGATGGCGCAGCGCCGACCTTAGGCGCAATGGTACGCCTTTTCTTGGTCTCGACCACAACCGTCTTCGAACGCCCATGTGAAAAGCTCTGCTTTACAGAACCAGTCTCCGTTTTACGCAGCGTCAACGGTTTGCGCTTCGGCTTGGACGTTTCGTCTTTTGTTTCTTCGCTCATCAAGTCTCCAACCCGCACATTAAAAGGCAGGCTTTCCAGATTAGAGGTGAAGGACATAGCGCCCCTGTGGAGCAGGGTCTACAGCACATCACCGTTTTATTCGGGGTCGCCCCCATGTTCTTCCAGTGCCGGCATGAAGCCAGCAAGCCGATCAACTTCTTTGAGGAAGGTACTCAGCGATTTCTTCCACTTGAGGCCAATGTGGACAGCATTATTACTGCCTACCGCCTGATCTAGCTGCACGCCCGAAAAACTGCTGATGACTCTGCACTTTCCGGGCATTGCCGCGATGATTCTCATAATCTTGTCGCGGCCGTCCTGTGCGCTATCAGAAGCGTGGATATAAGCGGCAAAATCCCCTTTTTTAAGTCCTTCCTTCACCTTTTCAAAGCCGAGTACCAGATTGCCGGAACGTCGTTCCAGACCCAGTGCATTCAGCGCACGTTTTTCCAACTCGGTACGCACCAAAACGACCAACCGATCGGCCCCTCCTGTAACTTCTGCCCGTTCCTTGAAGCTGCGGGCAAATGCATTCTGACGGATGGCCTTGCGAATAGCCTCTTCACTAGCCGCAGTCCAAGCACCGCGTCCTGGCAACTTGCCTGCAAGGTCCGGCACAATCTGCCCCTCCGGGTTACAGACGAACCTGATGCAGGCAGCTTCAGGGGTAAGAGCTTCACCAGTAGCGACACACTTGCGGTCATTATGTCTGCCTTTAGTAGCTCTGGGTGTGAATGGCTCAGGCGTTTTCAGTCGCGGCCTCCTCTTCTGCCAATCTTGCTTCAAGATCTGCCTGCGTTTCCCAACCGACAGCACGTCGCGCCTGGTTGATCAGTTCCTCTGCAATATCAGGCTTAACGCGAAACTCCTCGAGGATGCCCTCGTAATGTTTCTTCTCGCCGTTCACGTGCTCGGTCCAACCAGTGAGGTCATCTGCAGCACAGCCGGCCAAATCTTCCATGGTTTTTACCCCTTCTTCCGCAAGAGCAATAACCATCTTCGCACTCAAGCCATCCATGTGATAAAGATCATCATCAACACCGAGAGCGAGGCGCTTCTCATTCAACTCTTGCGCCTCCTTGTCCAGGAATTCGTTCGCGCGTGCCTGAAGCTCTTCCGCTGTCTCTTCATCGAACCCTTCGATTACTGCGATCTCCGCAAGTTCAACATACGCAAGTTCTTCGATCCGAGAGAAACCCTCGGACACCAAAAGCCCGGCAATAATATCGTCCACATCAAGCGCTTCCATGAAGCGCTCAGAGCGCACAGCATACTCCTGCTGACGTTTTGCCGACTCTTCTTCCTCAGTCATGATGTCGATCTCAAAACCGGAAAGCTGCGAGGCCAAACGAACATTCTGCCCACGACGACCAATAGCAAGCGAAAGCTGCTCATCGGGCACCACGACCTCAATACGCTCTGACTCTTCGTCCAGAACCACCTTACTCACCTCTGCAGGCGCAAGTGCATTCACGATGAATGTAGCAATATCATCAGACCAAGGAACAATATCAATTTTCTCGCCGCCAAGTTCGTTGACCACTGCTTGAACACGGCTGCCACGCATACCAACGCAAGCGCCTACTGGATCAATCGAACTGTCATGAGACATCACACCAATTTTCGCGCGGCTACCCGGATCACGCGCGACAGCCTTGATCGCAATCACGCGGTCATAGACTTCAGGCACTTCCTGCTCAAACAAACGCGCCATGAACTGCGGGTGTGTTCTTGAAAGGAATATCTGTGGCCCACGCTGCTCACGTCGAACATCTGCAATATAACTGCGAATGCGATCACCCTGACGAACTGCCTCGCGTGGCAGCTGCTGATCACGACGCAAAACTGCCTCTGACCGACCGAGGTCTACAACCACATGCCCGTACTCGATACGCTTGACGATACCACTGATGATTTCACCAACCCGATCTTTATACTCTTCATACTGACGTTCTCGCTCAGCATCACGCACCTTTTGCGTGATAACCTGCTTGGCGCTGGAGGCATCCTTATGGCCGAATTCAACTGGTGGCAGAGGGTCAGATAGAAAATCACCGACTTCAGCTTCAGGATTACGTGCCTTTGCATCCTGAAGAAGGATTTCGGCTGCCTCGTTCTCCACTTCTTCAACGACCTCCATCAAGCGCCAAAGTCGTGTTTCACCAGTATCAGGATGAATCTCCACCTTGATATTCGTCTCATGACCATAATGGGACCGCGCCGCACGCGCCATCGCGTCCTCAAGCGCTTCGACAACAATTGCCTTATCGATAGACTTTTCCCGTGCAACCGCCTCGGCGATCTGAATCAATTCAAGCCTGTTGTGGCTAACGGCCATTTTTAGTCTCCATGGTGATTAACTCCCTTGTCGTCATTTCAGGATATATAACCCTATTAATTCTCGTGTGCGGCCTCGGCCTCTTTCGCAGCCCTCAGTGTGTCACGCACAAGATCATCTGTAAGGACCAGTTTTGCATCATCAAGAAGTGAAAAAGGGATCAATGCTGTTTCCTCCTCCCCTTCAAGATCAATACAGATATTGTCCTCCTCGATACCCGCCAGCATGCCCCGAAAGCGCTTGCGCCCTTCAATCATCTGCCTGAGCTGTAGCTTTGCCTCATATCCTTCCCACCGCTCAAAGTCGGATAGCCGTGTCAGAGGGCGATCAATCCCTGGAGAAGATACTTCAAGCACGTATTCTCCACTAATTGGATCAGCCACCTCAAAGACAGCCGAGATTGCCCTCGATAAATCAGCACAGTTTTCTGCTGTCATGGTGCCATCCGGACGCTCCGCCATGACTTGTAAAGTCTGCTTACCTGATCCAGTCATGCGCACACGTACAAGTTCAAAGCCTTCTGCTTGCGCAACGGGCTCGATCAACGCTGTGAGTTTCTCGATCAGATGATCCAAAAGTCTTCCTTAATGACAAAAAAACGGCTCAGCTTCCGCTGGCCGCTTCCGATACTATCGAATGCTATTTCTTCTCATAAAGCACACTTCTGATGACATGTCAGCTATTTTCTTATCGGCTTAACCTCTATGGTAACCTGCGAAAGCTCAGATAAGTTGGCACTCTTCCTTCTCTTATAGCTTTTGCCTCATAGCGCGTCTGTGGCCAGTCTTCAGGAGCGTCTGCCCAGTCTGTCTTTCTACGCGCCGACCAATAGAAGTCCTCAGAGTTTTTGTTATGCATCTGCAGATGCATGAGGGTCCATCTAATGTAATCCGGAATATCAGAAGCGACCCTCATCTCAGCATCAGAACGCAAAATGCGCGCTGCTTCTTTGAGTAGAAGAGGCGACACAATACGGCGTTTATGGTGCTTCTTCTTGGGCCATGGGTCAGGATGCAAAACAAAAAGTCGTTCAACCGATCCGGCCGGAAAATGCAATAAAAGGTCACGGGCATCACCATGTAGAATGCGCACATTATCAAGCTTCTGCTCATCAATAGCCGCCAGCAGTTTGGCAACACCATTGATGAAGGGTTCAGCACCAATCATTAGAACATCAGGGTTGCGGGCAGCATGCCAGGCAAGGTGCTCACCTCCGCCAAAACCGATCTCAAGCCAAATAGGACGTGCTTTGTATGCAGCTTGATCAATCTCATCTTTTGTAATGGCTACTTTCGGCAACAAGTCTTGCATTAAACGCCGCTGTCGCGCCTTCAAGGGTCTATCCTGACGGCGGCCAAATAATCGGTAATCTGGAAAGGCCTGATCAGACATATTTTTGTCCATTTGCTTAAGCTGGTTTTTACGCCAGTCCTTTAGGGCAAGGATTTAGACATAATCAGGCACAGCATGAAGAAAATACTCACACTTATTGGCTTCTTCACAATAACAGGTCTCGCCAGAATGTTCCTGGTCGCTGTTGTCGGAGGCTTCCTCTTTCTTCGGGGGGCGACAGTCATCAGACTGCAAAATCTCCTCCCCAAACGATAACCCTGCCGAGCGATATAGCAATACTGGAGTGCCAAGACCTGGCCAAAGGCGTCCAAAGTGCTGAACACAATGGCGTCACGGTATATCGCCCACAATCTGACAAACAGCGACAATCAGCCTTACTCAGTGAGGCATGCAAATTAAACGACTAGATCGCCGACTTCAGCGCATCCACAAGGTCCGTTTTCTCCCATGAGAAACCACCGTCTGCATCGGGTGTACGGCCAAAATGTCCATAGGCGGCTGTGCGCTCATAAATCGGCTGGTTGAGTCCAAGATGCTCCCGAATACCACGCGGCGTCAGGTTCATGACCTGTGGCAAGATGTCTGCCAGCCGATCTTCAGGGACCTCACCTGTGCCATAAGTGTCTACGTAAATAGACAGTGGGTGTGAAATTCCGATGGCGTATGACAGCTGGATGAGGCAACGGCGAGCGAGGCCTGCAGCAACAACATTCTTGGCGAGATAACGCGATGCGTATGCGGCAGAACGATCCACTTTCGTTGGGTCTTTACCAGAAAAAGCACCGCCACCATGGGGCGCAGCACCACCATAAGTATCTACAATGATCTTGCGTCCGGTCAGACCGGCATCACCATCCGGGCCGCCAATCACAAAAAGACCCGTTGGGTTAACGTAAAATTCCTCTTCAGGACACATCCAACCTTCAGGCAGCACTTCCTCAACGAACGGACGCACCAGCTCCTTCACATCTGACTGGGACAGCCCCTCTGCATGCTGAGTAGAAACAACAACAGATGTAGCTCCAATCGGGCGTCCATTTTCGTATTTAAGTGTAACCTGACTTTTCGCATCCGGTGCAAACTCTGGTCGTTGCCCGGCATGACGCGCTTCAGCTAGTGCCTTCACAATATTATGTGAGTAAGCGATTGGGGCTGGCATCAATTCCGGTGTCTCGTCAACTGCGTATCCGAACATGATACCCTGATCGCCAGCACCTTCGTCCTTATCGGCTGCAGCGTCCACTCCCATTGCAATCTCTGCTGACTGTCCGTGCACGAAACAGGAAACATCCGCTTTTTCCCAATGGAAGCCATCTTGTTCATAGCCAATCGATTTGACTGCCTGACGTGCAGTCTCAATCATCTCATCACTCGTGATCTCTTCGCGTGCCCTCACCTCACCTGCGAGTACAACCCTGTTTGTCGTCGTCAGTGTTTCTACGGCAACACGTGCCTGACTGTCCCGCCCAAGAAACAAATCTACGATCGCGTCAGAGATACGGTCTGAAACCTTATCCGGATGCCCCTCGGAAACGCTTTCCGAAGTGAAAAGGTAATTACTGGATGACATGATAACGAACCTTCGATGATATAAAGAAAAGTTTATATGTTGAGGCTGGACATAGCGAATGACATTTCAAATGTCTACGCAAAAGCCTTAACGACTTTGAGCACGAAACCATCTCAAGACTTCACAAAATCAAAACAGAAAATTAGCTGCTGTGCGTTTCAGCCAGCGCCTTAATGAGATCCAGCAACTTGCGTCTAACTGTTACGTCATGAATTTGAGAAAATGACTTGCACAGCTGAACGCCCTCAGGCGTGGAGAGCAGTTCCATGAATTCACTGGCCGACGTATCTTCCGCGGCATCTTCAGCAAAACCAGTGACCGCTACTTCATCTTCCTGACCAAAATCATCATAGAAGAACTGCACAGGAACATTCAGAATTTTCGAGATCTGGAAAAGTCTGCTAGCACCAACGCGGTTGATCCCCTTCTCGTACTTCTGCACCTGCTGAAACGTAAGACTCAAGGCATCCGCAAGTTTATCCTGACTCATACCGACCATCATGCGACGCAGCCGAACGCGGCTACCAACATGAACATCAATAGGGTGAGGCGCCTTTCGGCTTGCTTCACTCATAACCACCTGCAGAATGTATCTTCCCTGTAGCCAAGCCCTATAGCGGAGATTTCACATTTTGCAAACAGCTGGCCAAGCGCTGAACTATCAGCGCACAATCTGCCGCCGTAACACCAGAACGAAGAACAACATCAGCATCAGGAAATACGGTATATTACCTAGTCTATCGTAAATTGTGCGCTCCACAGCGACGGGAAGACGAGAAACAATAGTACCAGCCTGCTGCAAAGGGATTGTGTCCAGAATCCTGCCGGCTGGTCCGATAACAGCTGATATTCCTGTGTTGGCAGATCGTACCATGGGTACCCCCGTTTCAATGGCGCGCAGCCTTGCCTGAGCCAGGTGTTGCTTGGGCCCAACACTATCTCCAAACCAGGCATCATTAGTGACTGTTACCATCCAATCAGGACGCTGACCTTTCGGGTACATCCTCCCGGGAAAAATTGTTTCGTAACAGATGATAGGAGCCATAACAGTCTTGCCAACCGTCAAAACAGCAGGTCCATCCCCCCGTGACAGGCTGTTGTTGAGCGGAACCAGTTTGTCGATTCCAAGTGCCTGAAAGAGCCCGATAAAAGGTACATACTCACCAAAAGGCGCCAGGTGATGTTTGTCATAAGATCCAACGATCATGCGCTGGCGTGTCTCAAGGTGTAATTCCTGCAGCTGATTTCGCTCTTTTGTATCCGGTACCTGCATATCCCGAATGATATGCAAACTATTGAAATACCTGAAATCTGCCGCGGGTGTTTCATCCACGCGGATGGCACCAGAAACAAGCACAGCATTTGTTGGCAATGCCTCCTGCAGCAAATCAAGTGCTGTTTGATCCCGCTGGAAATAATCATACGCAGCATTTTCAGGCCATATAATATAGAGTTCTTCGTCAGGCTCTAGCTCCTGCAGAACGTCTCCACCGCTAAGATTGAACGCTGCTAGAAAGTTTTGTGGGAACAGCTCAGGGTTTATTTTGTCGGCCTGCGCCACATTAGGCTGCACGACTTGTACCTTCGCATGCTGGCTGTACGTGACAGGATTGATCGCCAGTCTGATCGCTCCCACTAGAAGTATAAGCGAGAATCCAACGGCAGTGATGGCGAAGGGATGCAGAACGGATAGCAACGGTTGGTCTGCCTGCTCACCACCTGAAGAACCATTGGTAACAGCCAGCGCAGGCAAAGCGGCCAGTAATAAAACAATGATACCCAAGCCGTAAGGGCCAATCCAGGCAACCGGTTGCGCCAATGCCGGAACACCTGCGAATGCTTGACCTGTCAGATTCCAAGGCAGTCCCGTCAATACATGACCACGGGCGAACTCAGCCAGAGACCAGCAAATGATAAACACCAAAAGCCGCGACCAGTCAGCGCTCCAGAAACGACGCATCAAGAGAGTTGCTGTACCATAAAACAGGGCAATGAAACCTGCGAGCCCGGCTACGCCAACAAACCCCATAACCAGCAAGAGCACAGCCTGTGCTGGCCCAGAAGCTGTATGGACGAAGGAAAAAGCCATCCAGTAAAGGCTGAGATATAGGTAGCCAAAGGCAAAGCACCATCCGAGCAGAAAACTGACCCTGTATCTGCGCGACTCTCGGGTTGCACCATCCAGCAACCAGATCAAACCACTGAAGCCAATAATCAAAAGGGGCAAAAGATAATAAGGCGCCATGGTCAGAGCTGTGGCAACGCCCAGAAAGAACGCTATGGCATACCTACGCCAGCCTGACACCTGAACGATGTACACATGCGCGGCGATTAGCAGAGACTGCAATTTGTTCATGACAAATGCTGCTTTAGTTGCTCTCTAACGCTTCACTCGACGGCTCTGACAAACGACTGAGTTCATCCGGAGTCAGTTTGCGAAACTTGATCTTTCTGATCCGTCGAGGGTCTGCTTCCAATACTTCAAACTCAACACCTTCGTGATGTCGCAAGACTTCACCGCGTAGGGGAACACGACCTGCCAAGCTGAAAACGAGTCCGCCAAGCGTATCCACTTCATCTCCGTCGATTTCCAGCTTGATCCCAACAGCCTCTTCCAGTTCCTCCATCGGTAATCGAGCATTCGCCTCCCAAACATCAGGTGACAGCAACTTCAGGAAGCTCGCCCCTTCTTCGTCATGCTCGTCCTGAATGTCACCCACGATCTCTTCGACAAGGTCTTCAATCGTCACAAGCCCATCGGTTCCACCGAATTCATCAATGACTAGCGCCATGTGAATGCGGTTTGCCTGCATACGTAGCAGCAAATCAGTAATTGGCATGGAGGGCGGTACGTAGAGCACTTTGCGCACCAACTGCTCAAGAATTGGCTGTGGTCCAGCAATTTTCTCTTGTTTCGGCTCCGCAAGGATCCCCACCAGGTCGCGGATATGCACAATACCTATTGGGTCATCAAGATCACCCCGAAAGACAGGTAAACGCGAATGACCTGCCTCAGAAAACACTTTGAGAAGTTCAGTCAGTAGGATGTTTTCCTCAACCGCAATGATATCTGCACGAGGGATCATCACATCGACAACCTGTTTAGTATCAAAGGCAATGACGCGCTCAATCATCTGTCGACGAGAGTCCGAGACACCGCCCATGCCGTTGCCGCCATCATGAATAGAATTCATCACAGTATCACTGTTATTGCTCAACAAGCCGCGTATTTTTGACATCACGCCCGGGGCTTTTTCTGCGATCAAAAGATTTTCCTGAATATCCGCATCAGCTGCAGCTTCATCAGTTTTCGCGGTAACGCCGTTTGGCCTGGCACCGTCAGCCATTTGTGCTCTCCATGCCAAGATACGGGTTTGCAATGCCCATCATGGCTAAAATATCGGTTTCCAGTTTTTCCATAATCTCTGCGTCCTGATCAGACTGATGATCGTAACCGAACAAATGTAAAATCCCATGCACTATCAGATGTGCTGTATGATCTTGCAAGCTTATGCCTTGTTCATCAGCTTCCCGTTGGCAGGTCTCAAACGCCAAAACAATATCACCATGGCTGTGCGTTTCTGTTTCCGGCAGGCCGGGCAAGGCCGGTCCGGCTGGGAATGAGAGAACATTGGTTGGCGTGTCCTTGCCTCTGTATTGGCGGTTCAAATTTCTGACATCTGCATCATCTGTAAACAGGACTGTTATCGACCCAGATGTAAGACTTTCAATTTTATGCCTCGTTACGGAGTCAAAACAATCTGAGGTCAATTCCTCAATGCCCGACCACAGATCACTTTCCAAAATGATCTCCGGCCTCAACTGACCTGATACTGAAGGAGAGAGTGTCACTTTTTGTCGCTTGCCGCAGCTATCACTTGCTGACGTCTACTCTTATCCCGGGCCTCATATGCCTTGACAACGCGTGCCACCAGTTCATGCCGCACCACATCTTCTGGTTGAAAGCGCACAACCTCAACACCTTTGACTTTACTCAATAAACCAAGCGCATCCGTAAGACCGGATGGTTCAGCCGCAGGCAAGTCCGTCTGTGATGGGTCGCCTGTTACCACCATTCGGGAACCCTCACCCAGGCGGGTTAAAAACATCTTCATCTGCGAGATACTGGCATTCTGGCCTTCGTCAAGAATAACCGCGGCGCGTGAAAGCGTGCGACCGCGCATGAAGGCAAGAGGCGCTATTTCAATGTCGCCTGAAGCTATGCGTCTATCCACAAAGTCAGTATGTAAAATATCATAAAGAGCATCATATAGTGGACGCAAAAACGGATCGACTTTCTCTTTCATATCGCCGGGCAGAAAGCCTATGCGCTCGCCTGCCTCCAGGGCAGGTCTTGAAAGAATAATCCTTTCCACCTCACCACGAAGCAGAAGGTGCGCAGCGTAAACGACTGCGAGATAAGTTTTGCCTGTACCGGCTGGGCCCACACCAAAGACAAGCTCGCTTTCGGTAAGCGCCTGCAAATAAGCTGCTTGTGTCGCAGTGCGCGGACTGACTGACCGTTTCTGCAGCGAAAGGACCATTTTATCTTCTTGCTTTAAAGAAGGCGAGGGAGCAGCGAGTGCTGATAGCCTTATGGCAGCATCCACATCGCCAGGTGTAATAGCTCTGCCTTGCTGTAGTTGCGCGTATAAGCGTGCAAGCACCTCTCTTGCATATTTACAGCCTTCCTGAGAGCCAGTCAGAACGAGGCGATTACCGCGCGCGTCAATGCGGACGTCCAGCTGTTGTTCAAGCAATAAAAGATTGGCGTCTGTTACACCGCAAAGCTCTTTGACTAGTCTGTTGTCCTCAAAGTCGATTGTTTCCATGACGGCATTGCTCAAATCCTGCTCTTCCCCCGTGAGGCGCTTTACCTTTCTTGGCATCAGGCTGAAATCCTGTCTTGCGCCGGCCTTGCAGATAGGGAGTTGCTCAATGTATCAATAATTTCGAGATCAATAATTTGTCCCAGCAGACTCTCTGACAAATCGGCATGTACTGCCTGAAGATACGGTGAGCGCCCGACAAGTTGCCCATCATTACGGCCTTTCTTTTCAAGTAGTACCGGTAATACTTTTCCGATTTGCGCCTTATTAAAGGATTGTTTCTGTTGTTCGAGCAAGTCCTGAAGGCGTGCAAGCCTTTGTGTTTTCAAAGGTTCTGCGACTTGTTTGGCCATACTTGCGCCTGGTGTGCCGGGGCGGCGAGAATACTTGAATGAGAACGCCGAGGCATACCCTACCGTTTCGACGAGCCGCATTGTTTCCTCAAAGTCTTCATCACTCTCGCCCGGAAAGCCGACAATGAAATCACCCGAGATCGCAATATCCGGCCTCGCTTTGCGAATCACCTCTATCTGGCGAATGTAACTCTCCGCGGTATGGCCGCGGTTCATGGCCTTGAGTATCTTATCCGAACCAGCCTGAACAGGAAGGTGCAGATAAGGCATCAGCTTAGGTTCTTCCCCCAAGGCTTCAATTAAACCATTATCCATGTCGCGAGGGTGCGATGTAGTAAAGCGAATTCGCTCAATACCATCAATTCTGGCCAAGTGTCTGACAAGCTCGCCAAGGCCCCATTCAGCTCCCGGATCACCGGTAGGCGGAGCACCATGCCACGCGTTTACATTCTGACCGAGAAGGGTCACTTCCCGCAATCCTTTGGCAGCCAGCATCCTTACTTCAGCTGTGATCGCGTCAACAGAACGGGAAACCTCTTCACCGCGCGTATACGGCACAACACAGAAAGTGCAGAACTTGTCGCAGCCCTCCTGAATTGTTACGAAAGCGGAATAACCCTTAATTTCCCTGCCTGTCGCCAGTGCATCAAACTTCTCCTCAACAGCAAAGTCAGTTTCCAGGATTTCGCCCCTAGCCCGCGCCGCACGCGCTATCATTTCGGGCAGTCGATGATATGTCTGGGGGCCAAAGACCATGTCTACAATAGGCGCGCGCGTCGTAATCTCAGCACCCTCAGCTTGTGCAACGCATCCGGCAACGGCAACCTTCATTTCGCCGCCCTGGTCTTCTTTTTTTTCCTTGTCCTTTCGGATGCGCCCGAGGTCCGAGTAAACTTTCTCGGCAGCTTTCTCGCGAATATGGCAAGTATTCAAAATAACAAGATCAGCGTCTTCTGACGTTTCGGTTTCCTGATAACCTAGTGGCTTCAGCAGACCGGCCATGCGCTCAGAATCATAAACATTCATCTGACAGCCATAGGTCTTTATGAACAGCTTCTTTGGCTGCTCAGATGTTAGATTTGAGACTGTTGGTTTTCCGCTTACCATCTGACTGTCCTACCAAAATTAGAGAAGCGCTTCTATCCGTCTGGCCGGTTTTAAGGCAAGCCCAATCGAACCAATTTTTATTGACAATCATTCTCAATTACAGTAAATGAGAATCATGATCATTTGCGTTTGCCGTCGTCTTAATACCAAGAAAGTTGAGTCTGCCATTCAAGCAGGAGCCAAAACACCTGCCTGCGTGCTGGCGCATCACGGGACCAGATTTAATTGCGGAAAATGCCGACCGGAAATCTGCAACTTGATCAGCAAAACAGCTCCAGTAACACCCGCTCACAGCAATGACGCCAGCGCTTCACATGCGATGATGGCTGCTGAATAAACTTTTTGCGCTAGTGCGAGGCACTTGCACGAATATTTGTAGCCCTGCTGATTAACCGGGTCTATTTCAATAACAAATCAAATGAATGAGGGTTGAGCATGAAGGGTGATGCAAAAATCATAGAGTTCCTGAACAAGGCACTTAAGAATGAGCTAACAGCGATTAATCAATATTTTCTTCACGCACGTATGCTGAAGGATTGGGGAATTTCCGAGTTTGCCAAGAAGGAATACAAGGAATCCATAGAGGAAATGGAGCATGCGGATTGGCTGATTGACCGCATACTTTTTCTCGAGGGACTACCGAACTTGCAGGACTTGGGGAAGTTACGGATTGGCGAGGACGTTAAAGAGATACTGGAGTGCGATCTCCAGCTTGAGCACGACGCGATCCCCCTGCTAAAGGACGCAATCGAATACTGCGAGGAACACCGAGACTATGTTTCACGGGACCTGTTCGGGAAAATTCTGCATAATGAAGAAGAACATGTCGATTGGATAGAAACCCAGCTAGGTCTGATTGACCGCATGGGTATCGAACATTTCATCCATCTTCAAACGAGCGCAAATGCTGCGACAGCGCAGGACTAATAAACGAAAACGGCACCCATAATCGGGTGCCGTTTCATAATCAGTACTTTATTAAGTATTCAGAAGCCCCAACTTGAAGGGTTTGGGTATGCTTCACCGCGTGATGCATATTGGATGCCCTTCACACATCGCACAATGTACCAGACAAAAAGCACAAGAAACAAAAAGATCCCGATAACGACCAGGGCCAGGGCCGCACAAATAAGCGTGTAAAGAATAAGCTTCCAGAACACATTGATCTGGTTGTGATAGTGTGATTTCTGCCAATCAGGCGCTTCATCTTTAGCGACGTAAGCCATGATGACGCCAATAATCGTCGTGATACAGGTCGCTATACCAACAAGGTATAAGACGTAAATTATATTGGTTGTGCCTGAACCGGCAGGATTTGAAGAAACTTCAGTCGATTCACTCATACAACTTCCCTTTTCAGTTGTACGCCCTGAAGTTAGATTAGTCGCTATTGCCGCGCTGAGCAAGCAGACTGCTAACGTAATGCTACAGTTCTTTTTTTGAATTCAAGATGTTTTACTCTTTGATGTCTTCCAGCGGCACCCCATAAAGCTCTAACCGATGATCAACTAACTTGAAGCCGTGGTCGCGTGCTATCTTTTCCTGCAACCTTTCAATTTCTTCGTTCAAGAATTCAATCACCTCGCCGGTCCGAAGATTAATCAGGTGGTCGTGATGCTCGTTGGGCATCTCTTCGTAGCGAGAACGCCCATCATTAAAGTCGTGCTTTTCAACTATATCGTAGTCCTCGAAAAGACGCATCGTACGATAAACAGTCGCGATAGAAATACGGTCATCAATCTCATTGGATCTACGATGGATTTCTTCTACGTCAGGATGATCTTCCGCCTCCGAAATGACCTTGGCAATAACACGACGTTGGTCGGTCATTCGTAATCCTTTTTCGAGGCAAAGTTTCTCAATACTGTTCATGCTTATCTCCTGATGGGACATCCTATAGGCGAATTCTCTGTGAGGCTCAAACGTACATCTCTGCCTACCCGTGAGGTAATTGTTTTAGGTCAGGTCTGCCATAAGGTTTGGGCTGAAAGGAAAAAACAATGACGCATCTCGAAATACTCGCAGCGAGCGCTGGTGTGACCCTGATCATCTCTATGGTTGTTATCGCATTGCAAGCGGAGAACAAAAAAACAGGCAACTGGATGATACCGGCCGCTCTATCTTTGGTATTTTTTCTATACTCAGCCATTACTGTTGTTCAAGAAGGACTTACAGGTTTCTGGACAGAACATATTAGTGATATGTGGGGCACCCAAATCTGGCTCGACCTATTGCTGGCCGTTGGTATTGGGTTCTTCCTACTGGCACCACAAGCCAAAACAGTTGGCATGAGGCTGTTTCCCTGGCTGATTTTCATCGTTTGCACAGGGTGCATTGGATTATTAGCGATGCTCGCACGCTTTCTTTATCTCAAGGAGAAGGTTGAGAAAGCATCATAATGATCGCATCCGTACCAGCTTTATAATATGCTCTGCGACGACCAGTCTCGTAAAAGCCTGCTGATTTATACATTTCGATAGCAGCCTGATTGTCCGCCGCTACCTCGAGGAAAAAATGATTAACCGGAAGCTTGAATATGCTCCGAAGCAGTTGGTCACCATACCCCTTTCTGCGGTCAGTTGACAAAAGTCCTATCGTTAAAATCTCAGCTTCATCCGCTACAGTAGATACAGCTGAAATACCGACAGGAGTGTCGCCATCCTCCGCAATAAGGAAATGCATTCTTTCTTGACGCAATCGGCTGGCAAACCACTCTACGGTCCAGGCATCTTCCGGGAATATTTCGGCATGAAGACGAGCCAGTATTTGGGCATCCTTTGCCGTGGCAGTTCTAATCCGAAACATGACTTCAAATTTCCCTTTGTGCGTGTAACCGCTGTTTATGAGCTAAAAAGCTCACCTTGCGTGGGAATGGCACGATCACCCCCCAACCGACCGTGCCACCGGCGAGACAGAAGCTGGCTTTGCATCTGCTGCACGTAGATACATAGCTGATGGTGCCACATCCATGTCTGGCAACTTTGCGCCCAGCTGTGCGATTGCAACTGGGTCAGGTTGATGAGCGCGCCAGTCTTCTTTTTCGACTAGATCTGGAAAAACCAAAGGAACACCTGAACCTATGAGCTGATGCTTCGCCAGCTTATCCAGATCAGGAAGAGAATTTCTCACCTCGTCCGGGGATAAAACAAAAGCAGCATCCCTTGGCTCGTTGGATTGGTCAAAGATTTGCCCGTAAACCTGCCCACGCCGCGCATCAATAAGAACGACTTTTTGTTCGCTTACCTGACTGGAATAAGTTGCCGCCAAAGCCTGCAGCGTTGTGATGCCGACAACCGGTAGATCACGCCCCACCGTCAGCCCACGCGCAAACGCCAACCCAACCCTAACTCCGGTAAATGAACCCGGGCCAATAGTCACCACTATACGAGAGAGGTCAACAACCCCAATATTGGCAGCCTGGAGTGCTTCTGAAACAAGCGGCGCCAACCTCTCGGCGTGACCTCGCTCGCGAGACTCCATAATTTTCGCGAGCGTCTGTTGATCGTCGAGTATGGCCGCACTGCATGACTGCAAGCAGGTATCTAGCGCTAGTATGGCCGCTGGCATATACTTTAATTACAGCAACTTACAGACATCATCGAAGTCAAATCGCGGCGACCGCTCGAATAGATTTTCTGTTGTCCCATACCCAATATTACATAAGAAATTTGCTCTCACATCACCTGACTCATCTGCAAAAAACTCTTTAGAGACCCCGGCTTGATCGAAACCAGACATGGGACCACAATCGAGACCCAGAGACCTTGCGGCCATCATAAGGTACGCGCCTTGCAACGTCCCGTTGCGAAAAGCCGTTTCAGCGATCAGCGACGCATTCCCCTCAAACCAGGCCCGCGCATCTGTATGCGGGAACAACTTGGGTAGATGCTCATGGAATTGCAGGTCATGTCCGATGACGGCCACACAAGGTGCAGACATTGTTTTTTCGACATTGCCTTCGCCCAAGTGCGGCTTGAGGCGGTCTTTTGCCTCCGTTGACGTCAGGAAAACGACCCGTGCCGGCGAGCAATTCGCCGATGTCGGTGCAAACTTCATCAAGTCATAAATCGCCTGAATAAGGGTCTCTGGCACAGCCTTGTCTTCCCAGGCATTGAAAGTACGCGCTTCGCGAAAAAGCTGATCCAGTGCGTGGTCGTTCAATGGCTTGTTGTCAGTTTTTTTCTCGACCATGTGGTTTAGTCTTTCCTGTCGTAACGGAACCCGAGTTCAAGTGTGACCTGATAATAGGCAACCTTATTGTCAGCGATGTAGCCGCGAGTCTCTTTCACTTCAAACCAGTCCAGATTTTTCAGTGTTTTACTGGCTGTTGAAATGGCGTTCTCTATGGCATCCTCAATTGACTTGCTGGATGTTCCAACGAGTTTGGTGACGGAATATACGTTATCAGACATATCTATCTCTCCTTACATGTATCAATAAACGGGATGCATCACGCATGTCCCAACAGAACTACATCACGGCTTCAACAGACGTTACCTCAGGCACATAATGTTTGAGCAAATTCTCGATGCCTGATTTTAGAGTCAGCGTGGAAGAGGGGCAGCCTGCACAAGCCCCGCGCATAGTTAGAAGAACGATACCATCTCCAGGGATAAATTTGTGAAAGATAATATCGCCGCCGTCCTGCGCGACAGCCGGGCGCACTCTCGTGTCGAGTAAGTCAATGATCTGCTCAACGATTTCTCGATTCTCCCCTTCATAATCTTCAAGGGAGCCTGCCGTTAGATCTTCCGACGACGCACCCTCAGCCAATACAGGCAAGCCTGCTGTCAAATAGTCAGCAATAGCACCCAGAATGGCCGGCTTGATATGATGCCACTCGGTCGTCTCGTCCTTCGTTACGGTAACAAAATCACTCCCGAGGAATATGCCTGTTACCCCATCAACGTCGAACAAGGCTTGCGCAAGGGGAGAACCGGACGAACTCTCAATCGTGGGGAAGTCCATCCCCATTTTGCCTGCCCCAAGCACAGCCTGCCCAGGCAGGAATTTCATGGATTGTGGGTTAGGCGTATCTTCGGTTTGAATGAACATCGATTTATCTCTTTGCGTTTTGCAAGATATGGCTGCCCCGGTCGTCAAATACAACCATTCCCCTTGCAGGCTACCAGACAATCAGCTTCAAAGGCTTTGGCGCCAAAATAAAGAGAGAGACCCGGACAATGGCCATTTCCTCTGACAACAACACCAAGGTATCTGATCAGGAAGCATTGTCGTTCCACGAGCGCGGCAAGCCCGGAAAACTTGAAGTCACCCCGACGAAGCCCATGGCAACGCAGCGAGATTTATCCCTTGCGTATTCACCGGGTGTCGCCGCCCCTGTGAAGGCTATCGCCGAAGATCCTAATCTTGCTTACGATTATACCTCTAAAGGTAACATGGTGGCCGTGATTTCTAACGGCACAGCCATTCTTGGTTTAGGCGATCTGGGGGCTCTTGCCTCCAAGCCGGTCATGGAAGGCAAGTCTGTTTTGTTCAAACGCTTCGCTGATATCGACTCCATTGATCTGGAAGTTGATACAAGTGATCCGGAGGCGTTCATCAATTGTGTAAAATATCTTGGCCCCGCCTTTGGCGGTATCAATCTGGAAGACATCAAGGCACCGGACAGCTTCGTTATTGAACAGACTCTCAAAGACATCATGGACATCCCTGTATTCCATGACGACCAGCACGGAACAGCCATTATCTCGGCTGCTGGCCTTTTGAACGCCCTTAAGATCACCGGCAAGAGCATGAAAGATATTCGCGTGGCTGTTTCCGGCGCAGGCTCCGCGGCGCTTTCTGTCATTAGTCTGATTAAAGCTATGGGCCTGCCGCATGAAAACGCACTGATCTGTGACCGGCAGGGCGTTATCTATCAGGGCAGAGAAGAGGGAATGGACCAATGGCGTTCAGCCCATGCGGTTGAAACGGACAAACGCACTCTGGCAGAAGCCATTGAAGGTGCGGACGTTGTGCTAGGCCTTTCTGCCGCTGGCGCGATCACACCTGAGATGGTGAAGTCAATGGCGAAGAACCCGATTATCTTTGCCATGGCCAACCCGATTCCAGAGATTCTGCCGGAGGAGGTTCATGAAATTAGAGATGATGCCATCATGGCAACTGGTCGTTCAGATTATCCCAATCAGGTCAATAATGTGCTGGGCTTCCCCTATATTTTCAGAGGCGCTCTGGATGTGCGGGCGACAACCATCAACGATGAAATGAAAGTCGCTTGCGCGGAAGCCCTGGCAAGGCTGGCACAAGAGGATGTGCCTGATGAAGTCGCGGCAGCTTATGGCAAGCGTCTACAATTTGGCCGCGATTACATTATTCCTACCCCATTCGACCCACGTCTCGTTAGTCGTATACCGCCCGCAGTAGCCCAAGCAGCGATGGATACAGGGGTAGCCCGCAAGCCGATTGAGGACATGGCGGCATATGAGGCGAAACTGCAGACACGACTTGATCCGTCCGCATCGTTCTTACAGAAAATATATTCAACTGTACGTAGCAATGACAAGAAACGAATTGTCTTTGTCGAAGGTGAAGACGAAACAGTCATTCGCTCAGCATACGCCTTCCAACAACAGGATCTTGGCCAAGCCATCCTGATTGGACGTGACGACCAGGTACAACGCTCCATGCAGCGCCTTGGCCTGCCACAAAGTCATAATATGGAAATATGGAACGCACGCGCCTCTGCCAATACACCAAAGTATACAGACTATGTTTACGAACGGCTACAACGCCAAGGATACCTATACAGGGATTGTCAGCGACTGGTAAACAATGACCGGAACGTGTTTAGTGCATGCATGCTGGCTATGGATCATGCGGATGGTATGGTTACAGGAGTGACCCGTCACTACAATGTTGTTATGGATAATGTACGGCTAGTGCTGGATCCACGCCCCGGTGAACGCGTGATCGGGCTATCCGCCATTCTCGCTAAAGGCCGAGCCATTTTTATGGCCGATACAACATCGACCCAGATTTCTGATTCACAACGCCTTGCAGATATTGCCGTTCAAGCAGCCCATGCTGTTCGAAGCCTCGGCTTTACGCCAAAAGTTGCCTTTCTGTCTTATTCGAATTTTGGCAATCCACAATCAGAACACTCTGAGCGCGTTGCCGAGGCCGTACGCATTCTGGACCGGCGCGGAGATTGCGACTTTGAGTACGAAGGCGAGATGACGCCACGCATGGCCCTGAACGAAGAAAATCGGCGTATATATCCTTTTTCCAGACTTACCGGGTCCGCCAACGTACTTATCGCACCCGGCATTCATTCCGGCGCTGTCGCAACAAAGTTAATGTCGGAAATTGGTGGGGCTGTCGTTATAGGACCGGTACTGATTGGCTTGGAAAAACCCGTTCAGATTGTTCAAACCGCCTCCAAAGCGGGAGACGTCGTAACGCTTGCAGCTCTTGCGGCATATGAACTTGATCAGGAACACCGCGACTGGGCGCGTAACCGTTAGAAAATTGCCAAAGAACTACTTGTTTGCCTTGGCTCTCATTGGCATCAGGACAGCACGGTTATCCATATCCACACGACGCTTATAATACTCAAATCCTTCTTGCGGTGATTTGACATAGTCTTCGTACAGCAGAAGAGCATTACGCAAAACTTCAGAATATGTCGAAGCTGAAGTCAGCTCTTTAACTTCCTCCAGGCGTTCAATTGAGTCCGCCCCAAAAAGAAAGCTCATGCGCTTTTGGCGCGGAGAGTTTTTTTTGTCTGCAACTTGTGCAGAAACATCTTTATCAGATTGTGTAGGGGGAGTTTTACCTGGTGCATTTTGAACACTTGGCCAGTCAGCGGACGGCGCGACATCGGCCAGCTCTTTCTCACTTGCGAACACTTTTTTCTCCTATCGGAACCGCGAAAAGGGCGCCTTTACCTCTCTACGTTTGCGCAAGAGGTCTCAAGCTCGGTGAAGCTGTCACGCTACACATATGCTTCGTTACTGTCAACATAATGCATACAATAGTCATATCACTTCATACTCAGATTTATGCAGTATGCAATAGTAATATTATTTGACTCTTTCATGATCTCTCATCAAATTGCAAGCGGCTGAAGAAAGGAGCCCAGTATGGTTAATCACGATGATGAGCCCGAAGGAAAAGGACGGGATTTATGAACACGAGTTAAAAGAGGAGAGAAAGATGGACGGGTTTGAACCACCAGAAGAATTCCCGGTAGATTTAGAAAAAATTCTTAGAAAAAGGCGTGAGTTTGAAGTCAGAGAACCGACAAGGTTTGAGCAAATCAGACATTACGCGAAGTGGCCAATAGTAAGTGTCGTAACAGTTTATCCTATCTTAAAGATACTCAGCGAAACCGCTGATGTTATCGAACTGTTACAAACGGTAGTCAGCTGGTTTTCATAGATAGAACCACGCTGACAAAGAGAGGAACTCGCAGGCGCGATCCGGCGTCCTGCCAAGCCTTTCAGCATCTGCTAATTTATCTTTGCATGCTAAAAATTTATTGCGAGTCGCGATAGTTTTTACCTGACCCGCGAACAATGCGTTCTGCCCAGGCACGTGGCAAGAAGTCAGTCAACCAAACAAGGAACTTGTATTGCAGCCCCGGCACATAAACCGTGTGCGCCTTTTCCACTGCCCCCAAAGCGCCACTCACGGTCTCACCGACCTGCATCATCATAAAGTCGGGCATTTTGTTCAGCTGTTCGCGGGTATTATTCACATCGTGGAATTCGGTGTAGGTAAAACCAGGGCACAACGCAGATACATTAATATTAGTTTCATTGTATTCAGCAGCCAAGGCCTGTGAAAAACTGACAAGAAATGATTTGGACGGGCCGTAAAGCGTGTGACCTGCTGCAGGGGGCACGAGGCCTGCCACAGAAGCAACATTTATTATTCGACCATAGCCTCGCGCTTGCATCCCTTCCAAAATACGGTGGGTCAACTCCGCATAAGCGCTAACCATCAATTGCAGATATTTTTCCTGCTCGGCCCATGGGGTACTGATGTACTTTCCTGGCAGTCCGAACCCGGCATTATTTATGAGAATATCAACATTGATGCCTTGCTCTTCAAGAAAAGCGACAATCGACTCTGATGCATCAGGCTCTGATAAGTCTGCAACTAACGGGATCGTTTTGGTGCCGTGGCTATCAAGGAGAGCACTTAACTCTTTAAGGCGATCTTCCCGCCGCGCTACCATGACGACATTCGCGCCACTTTCCGCCAATTGTCTTACGAATTCCTGTCCAATACCTGCGGAGGCACCCGTTACAAGCGCCCATTTACCACGGTAATCCATATATGATCTCCTGTCTGATGTATCAGGGCTATTCTATCTGACGGCTGGCGTCCAGAGAGACTTGCCGCCGAGTACGCGATCTCGATGCCGCTCAAGTTGCGCTTCCGAAAGCTGACTAGCTGAAAGTGGCATCTCGTCCGCAATCTGTTCTGCCACTCCGGCTCGCTTAACGAGATATCTTGTCCGCGCGCTAGTCCCTATCATCATAGCTGCGAGCATCATGAACAACTCAATATTGGTTGTGATCGACAAAATAGATCGCGTGACAGCAAAAGAAATCGCCATCCCCGCAATCGCGATATAGAGACCAGAGTATGGGTCGTCCCCAAGATCTGTACCCCACCTCCAACCATATAGAACCATAATCGCGAAGGAGCCAAAGAATAGAACTGGCCCTGGCAAGCCGAGCTCCAGGACCAGATTGAGATAGTAATTATCGATCGTTAACCGCCCGCCATAAAACCCTAACACCCGCGCCGCACGGCCATTGCCATACCCAAAAACAGGCCGTTTGAGTATTTTGGGCCAGGCCGTTTCCATTTGCGCGATGCGCGCTTGTGATGACGCAGAGGCTGTACTGCCCTCAGTACCCACCACAATCTTGTAACCTGTTATGATCGCTACAGGAGACGCCAGGAGAGCCAGCGCAATCGCCATACCTGCCATAGGACGAAATGGAAGACTTTCAGGCTTACGCAACCATGTCAGCAACATGAGGAAAAACGTGACCCCTACAGCGAGAGCACATCCTATTATTGCCCCTCTGGAATTGGACATCAGCACAGCAAAAACCAGGGTCATCAAAATTGAAGCATAGATAAGGCGCTTACTGAAATTTCCACCTCGGTAGATCTTATACATCACAAAAGGGATAACCATCGCCAGATGCTCGCCAAGTGAGAGCGGATGCGTGTGTGTCGCCTGAGAACGGAATACGCCATCCCGAACTTTATCTTGCAGCACCTGTCTCAACCATTCGAGATCACCCATGAGCGGCGCTATCAACTCAGCGAAATGAGTGCGTGTCGCAAATTCTGCCAAGGCTATGATGGCAACGATCGTGCTGGACAGGATAATGAGACTGAGAGCTCGGTCAAAAACCTGACGACGATTGACATAAGTCATGACAGCTAGAAACGGCAAGAACCAGATCATCGTCTGCCGGAAGAACTCTTTGACTGCGATACCCTTGCCCATCGCAAAGGGTATAGAAATAAACTTCTGCATAAAGAGCAGAGCAATTATCAAAAATAACGGCCACATTCGGCGAACAGCCGATATGAACTGCAACCGCCGGCGCGGTACGCACGCCATTTCGTACAGCCAGATCGCGATAATACCATAAAACAGAACGCGCGTAGGTGTGATGATCGGCAGCGGTCCAAGTTTGATGTGGAGATATACTGGCCACAACGGCATGATTACCGCTCCAAGATAAACAAGTCGGCGTGTAAACTTAAGTGGGACCGGCTTCATATCTGATGCTGCAAGCATCATGAGTGGCAGGGCCGGCATTATTGCCAGCAATACCAAAGCTGGGAACAGTACGCTTAGTGCAGTCGTGAAAAATATATAAGCGGTCAGCAGACCGCCGCATAACAGCAGTATAGCACCCGCCTTTAAGCTCCACGGGCGACGTTTATGCGACCAGACACTCATCTCACCCAAAAAAGCAGACAGATTATGAGATTTGGTTAACTGTGATTAAGTACGTTCCCTAGGCAGTTACTTTGCTCTTACGGAGAAGCCCATGAGTGGCATTGCTTTTTTGATCATGCTGGCAAGCTTTAGCTTCCTCGCATACTGGTACATCCGTAATCTCGAACGGGGTGACGATGGTACATTTGGGTTGTTAGGCCTGAACATCGGCGATCCGGATGAAGCGGAAACTGACGAGAAAACAGACGCGGAAACTGTCACTGCCAAAGTCAATCTAGACCGACCCGACCAGGAAGACCCTGATTACACGGAGCGCGAGGGCAAAGCCTACGCGAGGGAAGATAAATCATACATCAAGCTGGACTAGTCAGACAGGCATTGGCGAGGGCGCAGATTTGCGGAATAATGGTGGTACGTTCTGTGAGTGCCGATCATGAAACTCTACCTTCCAATAATCTTATTGCTGTTTGTCATTAACAGCGGTTGCACCCAGGCAAATGCCGACGTACCGGTCTATGGGTACAAGATCATCAATACATACCCACATGATACGGGCGCTTTCACACAAGGTCTGCTCTATCTGGATGGGCATCTATATGAAAGCACCGGTATCAGAGGAGAATCTTCAGTCCGGAAGGTTGACCTGGAAACCGGCAGAGTTCTTCGCATTGAGAAACTGCCTGATCGTTTCTTTGGCGAAGGGATTGTTGAATGGCAGGACCAACTGATTGGCCTCACCTGGCAAAGTCGGATGGGATTTGTTTTCGCCCTTCAGGACTTTTCGGTACGGGATACATTTGCTTACACAGGTGAGGGCTGGGGACTTACAAGAAACCAAGACACTATTTTCATGAGTGATGGAACTGCTGAAATCAGGCTGCTGGATCCGGATACTTTGAAAGAAAAGGATCGCATTACCGTCACATATAATGGCAAATCGCTTCGTGCGTTAAACGAGCTGGAATGGATCAACGGTGAAATTTTTGCCAATATCTATCTGACTAATCTCATCGCGAGAATAAATCCAGATACCGGCGAGGTCACTGGCGTAATCAACTTAACAGGCATACTTCCGGCAGAGGATTATGTTGATGGATACACTGACGTATTGAACGGTATTGCATATGATGCAGAAACTGACCGTTTATTTGTGACGGGCAAGCGTTGGCCAAAACTGTTTGAAATTGAGCTGATTGAACAAACACCAACTATTCAGGCAAACCCGTAACAACAGCATCGGGCGGCGGCGTGTCCTTCTTAGGCTTAGCCTCTACTGATTTATCATCCGCCTGCACATTAGTAGCCTCTGGCTTTTCATCTGCTTCTGGATCAACTTGCGTATCATCTGACTCAATGTCGGACTCTGTATCTTCGCTAGCCGCTATAGCCTCCGCACCTTCCCCAGCCTCTGGTTCCGGATCTGACGCTGGTTCCGGTGGTGGTGCCGTTAGAAATTTTATCTCATCTGTACTAAGTGCACCTGATACGGATTCAAGCGGTGGTGGTGCAAGCCGATTATGTTCTCCGTACTCAACAACCAACCGCCTCCATCCATCGGTGGTAAAATGAAATTCACCGTCTACGCCAGGAACCGGCTCAAGCGGTGCCGCCGCAGCTTTTGCAAACCACGGCCTCGCCTGTACTTCACCATACATACCCCGGATAGCCTCAGCCATAGCTGTGAAAGTACGCGCGTTTGGATTGCGCTTTAACAAAGGCTCAAGCATGTCCCTGGCAGTTTCCCACTCTTCCTTCAGAATATGCTGTTGCGCCATAAGAAGGCGACTTTCATCTCGGTCGGGTGCTTTCTCAGCGAGGCGAATGACGCGGTCTGGTCTTTTTACGAAGCTTTCATCTTTGTAAAGATTTTCATAAGACTTGACCAGAGCAGGGTGAGGCGCCACCGTCCAGGCATCCTCTATGATACGTGCGGCGCGGCTGGTGTTACCCTTCTCGCCTTCAAGGCTGGCCGCAAGTGCTGCAGCTGGCGAAAAGCCCGGCGCTTGTTTTAGGGCAGCCTTGAGATCCTTCAATGCTTCTTCTGTATTGCCACTATCGTGCGAGGCGTAAGCTCGTGCAGTTAACAGTGCAGCCTCTTTGCGACGCACATGCTCCCCTTCAGCAAGGCCGTTTCTGGAGGCGAGTTTCAGAGCATTATGCGCTTCACCCCAGCCACCACGCTCTATGCTCAGTTGGTAAACGGACTCGAAAGCCCACCGCGCATTGGGACGAAGCTTAAATGCACGATCTGCATATTCTTTCGCACCTTTATTATCACCAGAGGACAAGGCTTGCAGATATAAACCACGCAGCCCAAGAAACTCAGTCTCAGGCGCATCAAGCATTGCAGCAAAGCTCTCTTCTGCGGTTTGGTCATCCCCCGCCAACTGCGCGGCCTGCGCTGTCAACAAACGCGTCAGGGCCGGTTCATCCAACTGTTTTTGCGCATTTCGCGCATGGCGCTGCGCATCTTCCGGATCACCGGCAGCCACGGCTTCCAACCCTCTGGTAAGGGCAAGCATACCCCGTTGGCGCTTACCCTCAAGCCGACGCGCTGTCAGTTTGCCAGGTAAACGCATGAGATACCCAATAAGCCAGACCAGCCCCCCAAAAGCCAGAAAGGACATCAGTATCAGGATCAGCAGAACACCGACCTCAACATATACGTTGTAACCACGCACATCCGCTTCGAGCGCGCCATCAATGCTGAGCAACATAGTAAACAAGGCTGCCAAGCCTGTGATCACCAGAAGATAGATAAGGAGCCGTATCATGCGACCTCTAATGTGCGCGTAGAATATTGGTTAGGCTAACTATAATGTTTCCAGAACGCGATTGCTAACCTCATCCAGCAAGGTATCAGCTGAAACTAGAGACCGAGCGTCTTCCATCCAGCCTGCCATAGTATCGGCTGCTTCACCTTCCAGAGCATCCAATTCGCGGAGCGCACCAACGACATCACCATCATCAAGACTGACTTCAGCTCTGGATATAATAGCGGAGGGTGAGTCCCCTGAAACCAAGCCTGTTTTTCGCACTGAAAAGAGCCCGGAGAACCGCGCGCCAATTTCGCCCCAGAAGCCACTTGCGGACTCTCTATTAGCAGCAGCGAGTGCTTTTCTCGCTTCATCCGCATAGCGCAGGCGCAGACCGGTTAGTGTAGGCAAGCCCTCCTCAGCATAAGGCGCAAGGTCACGCAGGCCAGGGGTCGTTGGTGCTAATTGCTCAAGCACACCCAGTTGTTCAGCAAAAGGCCGACCCGAACCAATCTGTCGTTGCAGGTTTGTCACAGCAATTGAGAGCGCAGCCTGTTTCGTCGCAGTAGCCACATCTCTTGTCTGTAAAGTATCAAGGCGCGCCTCAAGCTGCTGCGCGCGACGCTCTTGTTCTGCCAGCGCTTGATCCACTTCTTGGCGGAGACGATCAATTTCGTTATCTTGCTCTGCGATACGCTGCTTGTCCGCAGCCATAGCAGCCTGTGTTTCTGCAAGCACGTCTTCCCGAATAGATTCCAACTTGTCCGCAAGTTGCGCTTCCGAAACAATCGTTTCATTTTCTGAAGCTTGTGCCTTTACGTCTTCTGCAATGCCATTTGCAATCTTACCGCCTTCTGATGTAGTTGCGGCCACAACTTCCGTAACAGGTTCTGACGCAACAGATTCTTCCGTTTGGCTTTGCTCTACGGCTAACCGAGCCTGGACGTCTCCATCACTTGGCACGACTTCGGGATCACTCTCTGTCACTGCCTGGTTGCGCGCGGCTCTTGCTTCACGTCTGGCACGGTTCCGTTCTATTGCGGCCTGACGATTATCCTCAGCTTCTTCAGATTTCTCTGCAACACTTTCAACGACCGCGATCACATCATCTTTGAGATCAGAAACAACATTATCAGCGGCCTCAGCAGTATTTTCGACTATTCTTTCTGCGGTCTCAGCTGCGGATTCAAGCGAGTCCCCAGTCTGCTCAATTATATCTGACGTCGTTTCGTCAGCTTTAACTGCGACGTCAGCAATGACATCGGTAACTTCAGTCGTGGCTTCTTCTGTGACTGCTGCAATATCGGCTGTATCCTCAGTAAGATTGTTCACAACGTCATCTGCAACATCCAAATTCGCCACGGCTGTTTCTTGCGGCGCGTCTGGCGTAGATAATAATTCCTCTGATGGCTCGATTGCCGCTCTTTGGCTTGACGAACTATCTTCACCACCCTGAGTCAGAAAAAACACAATCAGCGCTAGCGCCATTACGCCAAGCATGATCACACCAGTCGTTACAAAACTCTGTGGCGCTTTGTCGTCATCGTCAGCTTCAACTTCATCAGACTGCTTAGCCTCTGTACTTTCAGTAACTGTTTCGGCTTCAAGACGTGTTACATCCTCATCAGTTTCTGTCACTTCGGTCTCGACGATTTCCGCCTCCACCTCTTCGGGCTTGTTATCAGCGTGCTGGTCTTCGTCATTTTTGGGGGTGTCGGAACTGCTCATCGAAACTCTCTTTAGAAGTGGGTCAGGATAACTGAATACGCTTGCGCTGCTTATGTGCGGGCAGATTTCAGAATGTCAATCACAGCATGTTGGTCAGGCTCTTTAGCCACCTCTATCTGGCTTGAAAATCCCGGCAGAAATACGGCTGCAACAGCATGGCTTACCACCACTATGCGAAGATTTTTTAATGCCTCAGTCAGATCGTACTTACTGACAAGGGAAAGAAAAATTTTAGCTGTTCTCGGGGAAAAAAACGTGGCGGCGTCTATGTAGCCTTCTTTCAGACAGTTAAGCGTTTGATCGGCTATGCAATCTACCGCGACCGCCTCATATAAAACAGCCCTGCTGTATTGAAACCCTCGCGCCTCCAAGAGGCTTGCCAGGTCACCGGCAATATGTGTCCCGGCAATATGCATCAAACAAGCATCGTCATCCGCTTTTTCGGCAATCACCCGTGCCAATGACTGAACTGAGCCACTTGCAGTTTCGATCTGGCTAAACCCTGCCGCTAGAGCGGCTCTTGCCGTTGCAGCACCAACAGTAAAAACCGGCCATACCCGCTCCGCTATGATCCTAGTGAACGCCCTGACACCGTTGGCAGATGTAAAGATTAGAAACTTGATGTTTGACAAGTCCGGGGTGGCTACATCGGGGAATTGAAGCTGCATCATCGGAGCAAAAACTGCAGACATACCATTAGCCTGAAGCATATCAGCGAAAACCGCTGCATCAGGCTCGGGGCGGGTTACAAGAACCTTCATGCCGCTCTGACAATATCCTGTATTGCCTTCGGGGCCGCCTTGAAAATCCTCTCCGCCAGTGCAAACCCGAATTCACTTGCTGCGGTTAATCGCGCGGAGTGGCTTCCATGAGTAATTTCGGCACTTTCTGTGATGGTCAGCTCCTGAGCACCATCTAATGTCAATAACTGGGCCCTGAAGCTAAGTGTATTACCCTTCAGTCTTGCAAGGCCTGCAATAGGTGTCTGACATGAGCCATCAAGGCGCAAAAGGAACGCTCTCTCCGCGCTACTGATAAGGCTGGTCTGCTCACATGCCAGTGCTTCCTGAACGAGCTCGATACGTTCATCATCTTGACGCATTTGAACACAGAGGACCCCCTGACTAACAGCAGGGAGCATTTCGTCCGGCTCCAAAACAGTCCTTGTCACATCGGCCTTATCGAGACGTCTCAGCCCAGCTTCAGCCAGTAGCGTCGCATCTGCCTGACCTTCGTTCAATTTCTCCAAACGGCGATCTACGTTACCGCGAAGCGGGACGATCTTCAAATCTGGACGACGGTGCAGTAACTGAGCAGCGCGGCGTACAGAAGAGGTTCCAAAGACAGCACTTTGCGGAAGCTCCCATGGGGATTTTGCAAGATCGGAAATAAATGCATCGCGCGGATCTTCGCGGGCTGGCACTGCAACCGTTACAAGGCCATCCGGCATTTCTGCTGGCATATCCTTCATGGAATGCACAGCAATATCTGCCTCGCCATTTAACAAGGCATGCTCAATTTCCTTGGTGAAAAGCCCCTTGCCCCCAATAGAAGCGAGCGATCCTGCAAGTCTCTTATCGCCTTGCGTCACATATGTTTTGATAGCCAAACAATCGTTGTAATCAGTCTCAGATATGCCGAGATGACGTGCCAATTTTGAACGCATCAAAACTGCCTGGCGTACCGCGAGTGGAGACTTCCGAGAAGCCAGTCTTAAGGAAATTTGAGCTGACATTGAGATGGCTCGGCGCTTCTAAAACAAACTAACTTGCCAGCGTGTGACACTATTGCTTAAGGCAATTCAATCTTTTAGCGCTTTTACCATGTGAAAAAAAGGCATCACAAAAACTTTGTCTGATAATCCAATCATTGTCCTGGGCATCGAAACAAGCTGTGACGAGACAGCTGCTGCAGTCGTGTGTTTGCTCCCTGATGGTAACGTCAAAGTCCTCTCTAATGTCATCTACACGCAATCCTCGGAACACGAAGGATATGGCGGCGTTGTTCCGGAACTTGCCGCACGAGCGCATGTTGAACGGGCCGACAAGATAACCGGCATGGCACTGGAAGAGGCAGGTATTGATGACGTCCACGAACTGAACGGCGTCGCGGCTACTTCCGGACCGGGTTTGATCGGCGGAGTGATGGTCGGGATGATGACAGCAAAGGCCATAGCCCTCTCAAACGACATACCATTTATCCCGGTCAATCATCTCGAAGGGCACGCTCTTTCGACACTACTCACAGAGACAGTAAGCTTTCCGTACCTGTTATTGCTTGTTTCAGGCGGCCATACCCAGCTACTTCTAGTTAAAGATATTGGCTGCTATCAACGTCTCGGCACAACGATTGACGATGCAGCAGGTGAGGCTTTTGATAAAACCGCCAAGCTATTAGGCCTGGGTCAACCGGGCGGACCCAGAGTAGAAAAGACTGCTATTGATGGAAATGATCAGAAGTATTCCTTTCCGCGACCATTATTAAAACGTGATGACTGCGACTTCTCATTCTCAGGGCTGAAAACGGCTTTGCGTCTTGCAGCAGAAAATACCGCACCTTTAAGTTCGCAAGACAAGGCTGACCTTACCGCATCATTCCAGCTGGCTGTCGCGCGGCATCTTTGCGCGAAGACAATGAAAGCTATGGAGGTCGCAGAGCCTGAAGGCGTTAACACACTTGTTGTTGCGGGGGGAGTGGCCGCCAATGGCCTTATACGCTCAACATTGCGATCAGCAACTGAAGAACTAGGCTGGAAACTTGTCGTCCCACCTTTGGAATTCTGCACAGATAATGGGGCAATGATCGCTCTAGCAGGCGCCAAAAAGATTGAAAGATTTGGTATTCCCAATCAGGCTGAAACTCTGCAAATGGCACCGCGCGCGCGTTGGCCGCTTGATGACACCCCTAACGGAGCGCGCCATGGCGGCGGTAAAAAAGGCCCAAAAGCCTGATTATTATTCGATAGTAAGACGGGAAAATGCTAGCCGAACAAACATATTACGAAAGCAAAACGGCTATCGTATGTTCAGGCTTTTAAGATAAAAATTGCACCGCCGTTGCGTTCTGATGCCCTCTTCGCCTTTACGCCAGCCTTCTGACCAGGCTGAACTGCCCTCAAATCCAACAGCAGTCCGGCAAGCTGTAAAACCAGCCTTGTAATGAACAGAATTATCTATGCTGTAGTCAGGATTTCCAAGGCTATTGCCGTGTTCAGAGCCATATTGGTACCCACTCTCATAACACGTACACATGTCATCGCGATAAGCGCCTGTGAATACGGCAGGATTAGCCTCACCATCCTCCAACAAAGCAACTGCTGGTGTGCCAATTGACGGAAGGCCATTTTGAAAAACTGCAAAAGATGCCGCAGCTACGATCGCCAAAAGCAAAACGCCCCCAAATATGGCTTCAATTTTGGTCATCTCAGGTCCCCACAGTCACGCACATCTCACATAGATTAGCGCGAAGCGAGGCTAACGCCAAGGATAAAGGTTAACGATCCACAGCTCTGGCTACTCTTCAGGGGATGATCGACAAAGGAAATGTCAGAGCGTTGCCTCTTCACAACATTCCCTTATGGGCATGTATGCCCCCGTCAGCTCCTGGCAGATCTCGGGATGACCATTGCAGCAGTCTTTAACGAGAAATCCAATCAGGTCCCGCGCCGCCTCCATATCCACCGCGTGATATATACGGCGGCCATCCCGACGCGTTGTCGTCAAGCCAGCAGAAGCCAAGATATTCAAATGCGTCGACATCAGGTTACGCCGGACATCCAGCGTCTCAGCGATTGTTGTCGCCGGGATACCCTCTGGTCCGGCCTCAATAAGCAACCGAAAAACACGCAGCCGTGTATCCTGTGCCAGGGCAGACAAACGGGTAACAATTTGCTTGGTGGAAACTTTGGCTTCAGTCATGAACACTGTCATGCCCGCTTCACGGGAAGTTGGCAAGACAGTAGGGATGTTGGATATTTATGCGGTTTACTGCTTAGGTTTGTTAAGTAGGCCACTGATAATTAGGACAACACCTATCAACCCCGGAAAAGCTGCAACGCCTATCATGGCAAGCATCGCATTGGGTTCACCTGAAACATGACCACCAAAATAGCCGAGCAATACCAACGCGACGGCTACAGCAACCAGAACAAAACCGCCCGTAACTGAACCGCCACGATCTTCGCGCTCAATACCAAGAGACGCTATCAGCTTCTCATCAATGGGCTGACCACTTTTGAGCATTTCCCGTATCGTTTGCTGTTGCTGCGCGTTCTTGATGATACTTGCCACAGCGTTAATGAGAATGATCGCAATAACAAAACCGAATACAATAAAATAAGAGCTTCCTGTCCAATCCCAGTCCATGCCTTCCTCCCTTGGCTTTGAAAAACAAAGTACCATAAATTTAGGAGTTTGTCAGCTCGATTCAAGCCCCATAAATTGCAAAATCACCAAATGACTAGAAGACTTTTTACTGCCAGGGCAAAAAGGCAAACAGTGGATAAAGCAAACAGCCCAAATCGGAAAATCACCAAGTTTACACTCACCTGTACGAGTGAATGTAATACGCGCAGCACGACATATCCCCAAGCCAGACTGATCGCGATCACGTCTGCTCCGCCTGACAAATGAACATAAAACCCAAGCGCATAAAATATAGTCGGCTGTTCCATGAGGTGATTATAATTATCAGCTGCCCCACGTGCAGCAGCAGGCAATACATTCAATGAACCAGGGAACTGAGCCTCTTGAGGGTCAAGTCCTGCTTTTTGCATGGCAGGTAGCCGACGGATGTACATCAAAAGCCAGATCAACAGAGACCAACAAATTAGCGCCAGTATCGGATTAAGAATGGAATCAGTCATGTGTATCCTCCTCGTTTTCGGGGAAGGATCACGCTGATCGAGCTCACCTGTCAATCAACCATGTCAGGAATTAATGAGACATTCCCTGTTTCACAGAAGTTGCAGGACATTTTCAGGTGGTCGCCCGATTATGGCTCTATCTTCGTCTATAACAATTGGACGCTCTATCAGAATAGGATGCTCTGCCATCGCCTTTATCAAGAGTGTATCACTAGCTTCTACCAGATTAAGCTCTTTATAGAGAGCTTCATTCTTACGCATCATGTCTCTGGGGCTCACCCCCATTTTCTTGGCAACTTCCCGCAGACGTTTCTGCGTTGGAGGGCTTTTGAGATATTCTACCACCTGAACATCCACAGCTTTCTCCTGCAAAAGAGCAAGGGTCTGACGCGACTTTGAACAACGCGGATTATGCCAGAATTCCATGAGATTACTTATCTATTGCCAGCCTGTACCCACCGCTTTCTGTAAGCAGGAGTGTTGCTTGTGACGTATCCGGCTCAATCTTCTGGCGCAAGCGATAGATATGCGTCTCTAAAGTATGTGTTGTAACACCAGAATTGTATCCCCATACTTCATCAAGCAAAACATCACGAGATACTGGCTGCCCGCCGGCGCGATAAAGAAATTTCAGGATTGAAGTTTCTTTTTCAGTAAGTTTGATTTTGCGATCATCGTCCGTAACCAACATTTTCACCGCTGGCTTGAACTCATAAGGACCAACCTTAAAAACAGCATCTTCACTCTGCTCATGACTGCGTAAATGCGCTCGCAGGCGCGCGAGCAGCACAGCAAACTTGAAAGGCTTGGTCACATAGTCATTTGCGCCCGCATCTAAACCCAGAATTGTATCCGCTTCTGTGTCAGCGCCTGTCAGCATGATAACAGGTGATTTAAAACCGTTTTTACGCATTAAACGACAGGCCTCGCGCCCATCCATATCTGGCAATCCCACATCCAACAGGACGAGGTCGATATGTGCTTCCTGTTTAACCTTGTCGATAGCCTCCGCAGCTGTACCAGCGGTTTCAAGGCGAAACTCGTCATGCACATCAAACTGGTCGGACAATGTTTCGGTTAACAGCTCGTCATCATCAACAAGCAATATGCGTTTTGCGCGCGCCATTTTATTTTCCTCGTTCTAAAATCTGTTGCGGCAATATAGCTTGCGTTATTTTGCGGGAAACTGATTTTCTCTAACAGGCGGTAACATGGAGTTGAGGGTAGAGGCAAAATTTCGTGAGCAGACCGGGAAACTGGTATGCGATAACGATACATATCTCTGTGCATTAGGGACTGCCGGAATAGTATCCGGGAAGATAGAAGGCGATGGCGGCACGCCGATCGCGCGAATGGGCCTGATAGAGGTTTATTATCGAGCAGATAGAATTGTCGCACCCGAAACGGGGCTGCCTGTAAAAATAATTAACCCGGATGATGGCTGGTGTGATGACCCCTCAAGCCCTCTTTATAATAGCGCAGTTAAGCTTCCCTTTGCAGCCAGTCACGAAAAGATGTGGCGTGAAGATCATATATACGACATCTGTGTCGTCCTCGACTGGAACTTGACACCAGCTATCGCTGGCAAGGGCAGCGCGATTTTCTTTCATCTTTCACGCGCAAACTATGCGCCCACAGAAGGTTGTATAGCTGTCGCCGAACAGGATATGCGAGAAATTTTGGCGCTGTGTGATACAACAAGCGCCATCGAAACCGTACTCTGCAACCGTTGAGCTTATAGTGGAGGCCGCTGCCCAAATATTGCCGAACCGACACGAATATGAGTTGCCCCCAACTGACACGCCATTTCATAATCAGAACTCATCCCCATACTGATAATGGGCAGAGATAAATCCTGTGCAAATTTGTGTAACAGCGCAAAATGCGGCGCCGGGTATTCAGTTGCTGGCGGAATACACATCAAGCCCGTAACAGATAACCCAAACTCTTCGCGACATTGCATGACGAAAGCCTCAACCTCTTGCGGAGATACGCCAGCTTTCTGCTCCTCTTCCCCCGTATTCACTTGAACTAGACAGTCAGGTCGCTTGTCGAGCTTATCCATGGCAACAGCTAACTTTGCCGCCAGTTTTGGTCGATCAACACTCTGAATGACATCGAAATTAGCCACAGCCTCTTCTACTTTGTTAGTCTGTAATGGGCCAATCAGGTGCAACTCTATCCCGTCAAACTCATCTGTCAGCCTTGGCCATTTTGCCGCTGCTTCCTGAACCCTGTTTTCACCAAAAAGCCTGTGCCCGGCTAGCAAGGCAGGTCTTATATGATCAGCCGAAAACATTTTACTGACAGCAATTAAGGAAATGTTCTCAGCCTTGCGGTCGGCCTCAGTGGCTGCTTTTTCAATTCGACTTTTGACAGTATTAAGATTTGCGCAGATATCGTCGGGCGTCATGACATCAGACCTTTTACGATCAACTTGTCCGGCATCAAAGGTAGCGGACGTAGCTTTGCGGCTTAATGCGGCAAGAGTGGCAACGTCAAGACGTACAGCACCTTTTGCCCTTGCCCTGATGACTGACCCGCGATTGCCAGATATACACACCGTCATCAGGAACTTGCCCGTTCATCCCGAGGTAAGAACGGCAGTTATCTTTCGTCATTACGAAGCCGAGGACCGAAAGAAATTGGCGCAGGACCTCTGTAACCTCAGTCAGGAGCGAGACCTCCTCTTTCTTGTTGCTGGCGATGCGGAACTTGCTCGTTCCATTTCCGCTGATGGTATTCACTTGCCAGAGTGGCAGTTAACTAACGCAAGGCGCTTGAGGCACGACTGGCCTGAAGGCCTAGTCTCAGCGGCCTGTCATTCTAAAGATGCTGTGTATAAGGCAGAGGCATCTGTAGACTGCGCCTTCCTTTCCCCGGTTTTCAAGACAGTAAGTCATGGTAACGTAAATATTCTTGGCACAGAGCAATTTAGTGAAATCTGTTCCCTCACAGAAATACCAATACTGGCATTAGGGGGAATCAGCGAAGAGAATGCTGATGAACTTCTTAACACAAACGCGGCTGGGATAGGTGCAATAAGCGTTTTTGGGTAGGATCAGAACTTGATCGAGCTCTCGAATATAATTGACGCTTTTTCTTCCTGACCACCGAGTGAATCTGGTTTGTCGCTGTCCACAAACTGTGCCGCAGCCCCAAGCGTCACTCCCTGCTGGAAAACATAGGAAACACCAGCCTGGGCAAGTTCTGTCTCACGAAAGAAGGATGGGTCTAACGGGGATGCTGCATCACGGGCAGCATCTGATGATCCGTAGCCCAGCATAAACCCCCAGGGACCAGTTTCATACGTAATACCCGCGTCGAATGCGAGATATGCATCATCATCAGGTACATCCAGGCCAGCATTTGTGTTCTTGATGGATCCGCCGAGTGTAAAACCCTTGATCGCCACATTCAGACCAACGGCATAGGATTCATAGTCATCGAAACCCGGTGGCGTATTGCCAACATCTTCAGAGGCCGTGACGTAACTGGCACCGAGACCCAATCGGATGTCATTCTCCGGATTGCCGATACCCCGCTCGAAATATAGCGCGGTTTCAACAACATCGCGCCATGACGAATTTCGAACCAGAGTTTGTCCGGCTGCCGCTGGCACGCTCCCAGTTACCGGCGCACATAGTTCTTCTTCACATTCTTTCAATTCTGGCGAGTATGAAACTCCGACCTGCAGACCGCCTATAATACCACCCAGAAAATTCGCTGGTGGCATATATGTAAGCTTCGTCGAGTAACCCGAGAAATCATTCACAGTCTGAATATCGTTCAAATTGGAAAGGTCGCTCTTCCAGTCATTGACCCCAATTGCCCTGAAAACTGTAGGGGAGGTGACAGCTAACTGGCTGGCAATGCCATTATCACGACCTATCGAGATTTCGCCAAAACCACCCTTGAGATAAGCAAAAGCGCTCTGCAAGAAGGCATCACCCTCTAGCGGGCCAACCCCTCGCGAACCGCCAGATAGTAAGCCTGAGTATCGGCCGCCAGCCCAGTACTGTTGAGGAATATCGCCATCGGCCCTTGCTTCAAAAACACCACCAATTTCGAGTCCGCTATCCAGAACACGAGAAGTCTTTACTTTTACACGCGCATCAGCATCAGCTTCAAAGTCACCATCAACACTACCGGCGACGGCAGTTATTTCTCCGCTAACTTCTACATTTGTATCTTGGGCTATAGCTGAAGCGTAAAAAGGCCAAACACAACAAGCAACAAGCAGCGTCGAACGAAGCCCGGAGGACTTCGTTGAAACCGAGTTGCAAATGTTAGCGTCGTACCTCATCGTCTCGCAGTTATTTTATCTCTGTCTACGCAGCTTGCCTGGCAGCAAATCTGACCCCTTGTAGAATTAACGCCACTTAAAATTATGCAATAATTAACGTATGTTAGCTTGTAACAGCGCTCACTTATTGCGTACATCTCTCCTTACGAATAAAGGCGTGATGCGTTTTCTGGTCAACAGAATTTGAGTCGAAGTATTTGAGTAATCTGACCATTGTGATAGTAAAGTCACGAATGGTTAACCGAAGCAGTTACTTTCTAGGGAGTTGAGGCATTATGAAGCCTGAAACAAAGCGTTTGTGTAAGATTTTGGGAATGGCTTGTGGCGCAGCCATACTTGCAGCCTGTGCAAGTAACAACAACGCCGCAGAAACAAGCAAAAATGCAGCCCTGCCATCTTACTCACTGGACAACCGTTCTGGCGCTGTAACCAGTGTTAACAGATATCTTTGGTCTGCATCCCTTGAAACACTCAATTTCATGCCGGTCTTCTCAGCTGACCCGATTGGCGGGATCATCATAACTGACTGGTTTGCAAACCCGAACGTACCGAATGAGCGCTTGAAAGCTAACATCTATATACTCGATACGACGCTTCGCGCTGATGCCTTGCGTGTTTCAGTTTTCAAACAACAATACACAGGCGCTGGCTGGCAAGATGCACCTGTAAACCCGGCAACTGCTCGTGAGATTGAAAACGCTATTCTAACGCGCGCACGCCAACTACGACTTAACAGCGTCGGCTAGTAATCTTTCCCGTTTGACGGTACGCGAAACGCCCGTTGTCAGACGGGCGTTTTTCATATTCAGAACCAGCAAGGTCAGCCATATGGCACGTTATAATCCGAAAGAAGCAGAACCCAAATGGCGCAAGGCCTGGGAAGAAACAGATGCCTTCAGGGCAGAGGATGACACTTCAAAGCCTAAATATTTCGTCCTCGAAATGTTCCCTTATCCATCAGGGCGTATCCATATCGGTCATGTAAGAAATTACGCCATGGGCGACGTGATTGCCCGCTACAAGAAAGCACAAGGCCACAACGTGCTGCACCCCATGGGGTGGGACGCTTTCGGCATGCCGGCAGAGAATGCTGCCATGGAAAGTGGCGGCCATCCGCGCACCTGGACGTACAATAATATCGCTATCATGCGTGACCAGTTGAAACGAATGGGATTAGCCATCGACTGGAGTCGGGAGTTCGCCACGTCAGATCCTGAGTACTACGTCCATGAGCAACGCATGTTCCTGGATTTTTGGAAACAAGGTTTCATCCACCGCAAGGAAAGTATGGTCAACTGGGATCCCGTCGACCAGACCGTACTTGCCAATGAGCAGGTGATTGATGGCAAAGGATGGCGGTCAGGTGCACCTGTTGAGCGGCGCACACTATCGCAATGGTTCTTCAAGATCACTGATCGCGCAGAAGATCTGCTCGCTGCACTGGATGACGGCCGCCTCGGAAGCTGGCCAGAGAATGTCATCAGTATGCAGCGTAACTGGATTGGCAAGTCAAAGGGCTTGAAAATGCGGTTCCACGCGACGGGTCATGCGCCAGCAGGTTTCGAGAACCTGGAGATTTACACAACACGGCCAGATACTCTTTATGGTGCTTCATTCCTGGGGGTCTCTCCTGACCATCCACTCGCAAAACATTACGCAGCTCATAACCCGGACTTGCAGGCATTTATTGCAGACTGCCAGAAAACCGGTACGTCTGAACAAGCAATCGAGAAGGCCGAGAAAAAGGGCTATCGCCTGCCACTTGAGATGAAACACCCTGTAAGAGAGGGCGACACTTTACCGGTGTTCGTTGCCAATTTCATTCTGATGCAATACGGCACTGGCGCGATTTTCGGCTGTCCCGCGCATGATCAGAGGGACCTTGATTTTGCCAGAAAATATGATCTCAGCGTAACACCTGTTGTATTGCCACCTGAAGCCGAAGCCGGCAGTTTCAGCATTGAAAACGAGGCCTATGTCGGACCGGGGACAATGTTCAACTCAGGCTTTCTTGATGGCATGAACTGGCAAGAAGCCTTGCCAGCCATGATCGATCACATTGAAAAGAAAGGCGACGGGGAGGGCACGACAAATTACCGACTGCGCGACTGGGGCATTTCTCGCCAGCGGTATTGGGGTTGCCCCATTCCGGCTATACACTGTGAAAAATGCGGTGTCGTTCCGGTACCGGAACAGGACCTTCCGATTGTTTTACCAGACGAAGCAGACTTTTCAGAACCTGGTAATCCACTCGACCGACACCCAACCTGGAAACACGTCGACTGCCCAAAATGTGGCAACCCGGCTCGCCGGGAAACGGACACTTTCGACACATTCGTAGATTCTTCATGGTATTTTGCACGGTTTGCTGCGCCAACGCCCGAGGGGCCGACCAACAAAGACATGGCTGACTATTGGCTACCCGTCGATCAGTATATTGGCGGCATTGAACACGCGATCCTTCACCTTCTTTATGCACGCTATTTCACACGTAATATGAAGGACTGTAATTATCTGTCGGTTGAGGAACCATTCCGTAATTTGTTCACACAAGGAATGGTGGTGCATGCGACCTATCTTGATACTGACGAAAGCAAACCACTTAAAGACCGGTGGCTGTTTCCCGAGCAAGTCATACTGAAAGGGGACAGTGCTACGCACGCAGAAACAGGTATGGCCGTCAAGGTCGGGGCAATCGAAAAGATGTCCAAATCAAAAAAGAATGTCGTATCACCGGAAGAAATTGCCAACACCTATGGCGCAGATTCAGCACGCTGGTTCATGCTATCTGACTCCCCACCGGAGCGTGATGTAGAATGGAGTGAGGCAGGTGTTGAGGGCGCATGGAAACTCGTCAATCGCATCTGGGATACGTGCGAACAGGCAGCTGATATTTTACGCGACCCATTTGATGATCAACTATCGACTGACATGATGCAGGGAGATATGGCCATGCGCCGTTTGACCCATGCAAGCATTGCGAATGTTACAGATGACATCGAGAATTTCCGCTTCAACAAGGCTATTGCCAGACTTTACGAGTTTATCAATGCGGCAAGAAAGGCAGTTTCGGAAGACTCCATTTCCGCTCCTGTAAAAGCAGAGACGCTATCGGCGCTAACACGACTGATATCCCCGTTCATCCCGCATCTCGCTGAAGAATGCTGGGAGCATCTGGGCGGAGAGGGCATGATCTGTCACGCCCCGTGGCCTAAAGCAGATGAAAGTCTTCTCGTTTCCGAAACAATCACTCTGCCGATCCAGGTAGGCGGCAAGCGTCGTGGCGAGATCATCGTACCTGCTGACGCTGACGAAGAAGAAGTGAAGAAACTGGCCTTGTCTGATGAAGCCGTTCAGCGCCATATTGATGGCAAGGAGATTCGCAAGTTCATCGTTGTGCCTGGACGGATAATCAATATCGTCGTCTAAGCGGAAGAAGCAGGAGGGCAGGGTAAATGGTCCGTAAATATTGTAAAAATGTCGCCGCGATAACAACGCTACTGCTTTCAGTTCCGTTACTGTCAGCATGCGGCTTTACCCCTCTTTATGCAGACAATGATCAGGAGCTAACACGCTCTCTGGCGGCGGTGAATATTCTTCCTATTCGTCAACCCGAAACAGCAAGCTACGTTCTTGAAAATGAGCTACGCGATTTTACCAGCAGGACCGCAATAACAAGGTATGACCTGTCAGTAAATTTGCGAGAGCGTCGCAGGTCTGTTGCTGTAACCGGTAATGCTCAAACCGCGCGTTTTGAGTACACGCTATCAGCAGGTTATACCTTGTCAGATAACCAGACCGGACAGCGCTACCGCAACGCAAAGTCCGTTGTGACAAGTTACGGGATTGTGCCATCCCAGTATGCCTCACTGGTTGCTCAGGAAGACGCTATTCGTAAGGCAGCGATTGAACTTGCCCAACAAATCGAATTTGATCTTGTTTTCTATTTCAAGGGCCAAATCGAAGGCACCCAAATTGAGGCTGGAGAAGAATTCGAGGCTCAGGACGAACAGGAAACTTTCCAGGAGCGCCAGATTCAGGAAATTCTTGGGGAAGACTTTGAGCGCGATTAAGCCAAAGGATGTTGCTGCGCTCCTTGCCAAACGCAACGAGCATTACAAAGCCTTTCTGATCTATGGGCCTGATGGAGGGTTGGTCAAAGAGCGATCCAACATACTGGCAAAGCAAGTTGTTGATGATCTGACTGATCCGTTCAATTTCATTGAGCTGTCAGAAAACGATCTGAAAGAAACACCTTCTCGCTTGGTGGATGAAGCTGCTGCCCTGTCCTTTACGGGTGGCGAGCGCGTCGTGAGAGTTTCGGGTTCGGGGGAGGCAGTTACCACATCGATCAAGCTTTTATTAAACTCTCTCGAAGTCGAAACATTCATTCCTAACGCGTTGACGATCATAGAAGCCGGCGACTTACGTAAAACGGCCGGCTTACGTAAGCTATTTGAGCAAAGCAAAATCGCCGCTGCTATACCCTGTTATGAAGATAGCACACTGGACCTGCGTCAGCTCATCACAGATACTCTGGACACCGAGAACCTTTCCATCTCGCGCGATGGGCTGGAGTTCCTAGCGTCAAATCTTGGACTGGATCGAGGCATCAGCAAAGCGGAGATTGAAAAGCTTATCCTGTATAAAGGCACCAAGGAGCAAAGAAACGAACCGGAAGAAGTTTCTTTGGAAGATGTCAAAACCTGTCTGACTGATGCAACGCAAGATACAACTTTTGACATTCCCTCTTTAAGTGCCAATGGCGAAACACAAAAGCTTTCCCGAGCTTTGCACCGGGCAGAGACAACAGGTACATCGCCCGTGACAATCCTCATATTTCTACAGCGTCACTTTGCCCGGCTGCACACTGTGCAATCCTTTATCAGTGACGGTATGGCCAGAGACGCGGCTATGAAGAAGCTTCGCCCACCGATCTTCTTTGCGCAACAGCGCAACTTTGAAAATCAATTGCGTAAATGGCCACTGATGCGTCTGGAAAAAGCTATAGCTGACCTTCTGGAAACAGAACATGCTGCAAAACGAACAGGCGCTCCTCAACAGGAGTTGATTGAGCGAGCAGCACTACGACTTTCGGTTATGGCAAAATAGCCACAGTATGAACTTTAGATTTTTCTCGGATTGACAAGTCTAAACATCGAGCGTACCCGGAGCGAGTGTCATATAGCACAAGTAACGAGCAGACCCATGAATAAGTCAATAAAAACAACACGACTGGAAGTCGCGGCGGCATTGTCCACGTGTCCACTTCCCTTGTCGGCTCGTTTCAGGCCCGCGCTACAGGTAATCATTTGATCCGCTCTGATCCCCGTACCGCCCCTCCGAGCCACCCGCTCCGGAGGGTTTTTTGTCTCTCCTGATGAGCATTGAAAGATTTGCGAGAGATTAAAAATGACTGAGAGAGAGAATAATCAGCAAAATACAATCACCCTACAATCGGCTGAACCCTATTCAGCCGTAACAACCGGTATGGAACATGTTCCTGTCCCCATCACATGGAGGAAGGAATTTGCGAGTTTGTTCTTGCTGGGTTTGCCAATGGCCTTAACGCAACTGGTACAGTTTTCAATCAGTACCATTGATCTACTGATGATTGGTCAATTGGGGGCGCAAGCCCTCGCATCCGCGTCTCTTGGGTTGGCGATATTCTATGCGACGTGGCTGGTCGGCTTTGGTCCAATGATGGCAGTTACACCACTGGTTTCCCAAACGCTCGGTGCGGACCCCGATAACACACGCGATGCCAGAATATCTGTAAGAATGGGCCTCTGGGCCATCATTCTTACATTCCCGATGATGTTCCTGATCTATTTCTTCTCAACGGACATTGCACTTATGCTAGGCCAGGCTGAAGCGACATCGAATGCTGCTGGCAATTATATTCTTGCCCTGGCACCGGGCATGCCGTTCGCGTTAGGCGTATTCCTATTAAGGAACTTTCTTGCCGCGATAGATCGTACACGTGTTCCACTGGCTGTTATCGTGATTGTAACCATGCTGAACACGCTCCTCAACTGGTTGCTCATTTATGGAAACTGGGGATTTCCAGAGTGGGGCCTCGTTGGCGCAGGGATTGCGTCATCACTGTCGCATATTACCGGCTTCGCGCTCCTAGTGTTGTACATCCAATGGGATAAACGAGGGTGCCAGTTCGACTTGTTTGAGAATTTCTTCCGCTTGCATACAGAACGGTTGAAAGAGATCTTCAAACTGGGCCTACCCATTAGTGTTACGTTCGGCTTTGAAGTGATGTTGTTTAATGTCGCTGTATTTTTGATGGGCCTCATTGGTGTCAATGAACAGGCTGCTTATCAGTCTGCACTCAATGTTGCAGCTTTAGCCTTTATGATGCCACTTGGTTTCTCTATGGCCGGCTGTGTACGCGTTGGCCTTGCGGCCGGGGCTAAAGATCAAAATGGTGTGCGTAAAGCTGCTGGAGCCACTATTACTATTTGCCTAACAGCGATTATGGCGGTTGCAGTATTCGTAGTCATATTCCCAAAAGAAATAGCCGGATTCTATTTAGATGCTGGCAATGCTGCAAACACTGAGGTATTACAGCTAATCGCCTCCTTCTTGCCCATTGCAGCTGCCTTTATGTTCTTTGACGGTATTCAGGTGGCGGCTGGACAAGTATTACGCGGCTTGAAAGATGTAACTCTACCGATGTATTTGACCGGTATCAGTTACTGGGTCGTTGGATTCCCGGTGTCAGTTTACTTTGGGCTTTACACGCCTGTCGGTGCGGTAGGTGTCTGGTGGGGATTACTGGCAGGACTGGCCGCCGCATCGGTTCTGCTTGGGGCGCGATTATTATACTTACTCGCCCACCCGGAAAAACAGCCCGCCTAAATCTAAGCAGGGAAAGAAATTTCCCTGCGTTATCCTATCACCGCCTTCATAGCCTCAAGGCATTTGGTGACATTTTCTTCACGGGCGCTGTGCCCCATAAGACCAATTCGCCAGACTTTTCCAGCCAGAGCACCCAAACCTGCACCAATCTCGAGCTTATGATCTGTTAGCAGAGCTTTTCTAATATCTGCCTCCCGGGCTTGCAGGTGGTTTGGGATCAGAACACTGTTCAGTTGAGGAAGCCGATAAGCTATATCAACAAGGTATTCGATACCAAGTTCAGCAAGACCTTGATATAATTGGCGATGCAGTCGTTGGTGGCGCTCCCACGAAGTTTCAAGACCCTCTTCATGTAAAATGACCAGACTCTCATGCAGTCCGTACATCGCATTAACCGGCGCTGTATGGTGATAAGCACGACCACCATCACCGTCCCAGTATCCAAGTACCAAATTCAGATCAAGAAACCAGCTCTGAACTTTCGTCTTCCGATTACGCACTTTCTCAAGAGCTTTGCTTGAAAAGCTTACAGGTGATAAACCCGGCGGGGCAGAGAGACATTTTTGACTGCCAGAATATATGGCATCTATGCCCCAGCCATCAACTTCCAGGGGGATACCGCCAAGTGTCGTGACCGCATCCACAATGGCAAGACAGCCATGCTCACGAGCAAGAGCACATAATGCTTCAGCATCTGAACGCACACCAGTTGATGTCTCCGAATGTACAAACCCGAGCGCCGTCGCATCAGGATTTGCTTTCAATGCTTCTTTTACTTTATCGACGGAAACCGGCTTACCCCACTCATCTTCAACGACGATAGGTATGCCACCAGCACGCTCAATATTTTCCTTCATCCGGCCACCAAAGACGCCATTGATACAGACAATCACCTTGTCTGCCGGCTCAACCAGATTAACAATGCAGGTTTCCATACCCGCCGAACCTGGTGCAGAAACCGGAAAAGTTACATCATTCTTTGTACGGAATGCATAACGAAGCAGCTCCTTAATATCATCCATCAATCTCACAAACTGTGGATCAAGGTGGCCGATCGTCACGTGGCCTTGAGCGGCCAGGACACGTGGCGACACGTCAGAAGGCCCAGGACCCATCAAGGTTTTTTCAACAGGATTGAATGATTGGAAATTACCAGACATGAAATCTCTCTTTGCGTTTATACAGACACATTCATCAGGCGGCGACACACTTCATCAAGCTGATCGAGAGACCTGTAATCAATCGTCAAGAAACCGCCTTTTTTGCCTTTGTGCTCAATACTGACGTCAAGGCCAAGAGCCTCGGCGATATCTCTCTCCAGAGCACGCGTGTCTGCATCCTTTTTTGAACTTCCAGATTTTTCTTTTTTCGCCTTGGAGGAAACTGGCTTCGCTCCCTCAAAATCCGTACTTTCGGACTTTACGAGCTTTTCTGCCTGGCGAACGGAAAGACCCTTTTTGATAATCCGATCAGCTAGTACATCAGGCTCAGCACTCGAAAGGAGCGCGCGAGCATGGCCCATGGACAGAGCTCCCTCCCGAACCATCAAACGAACAGATTCTGGAAGCTTGAGTAGTCGCAGCATGTTAGCTACGTGACTGCGACTCTTACCAACAGCATCAGCGATTTCACCTTGGTTACGGTCATGCGCATCGCCCAGATGAGCATAGGCTTCAGCCTCTTCCATAGGATTCAGATCAACCCTTTGCAGGTTTTCGATGAGAGCAATTTCAGCCGTCTCCGCATCGGAAAGACTGCGAATAATAACCGGCACTTCATGTAGCTGTGCCTTTTGAGCTGCGCGCCAGCGTCTTTCACCTGCAACAATCTGATACCGCTCAGCGTGCCCTTGCGCGGGACGAACCAGAATTGGCTGTAATAGACCCTTTTCACTAATTGACGTCGCCAACTCTTCCATAGCCTCATCAGAGAATGTTTTCCTTGGCTGTTTCGGATCAGGAATGATAAACTCAATGGGCAATCGTTCTTGCGAGCCCGATACGGCAGCCGTCTCTCGCTCCGCAGTTGCAGATTCCCCCAACAAAACATCAAGTCCGCGGCCCAGTCCCTTTTTTGCCATCATGCCCTCCTTAAGCCGCTCGTTCGCGCTGAATAACCTCACTAGCCAGCCTGAGATATGCTTGACTGCCTGTACACTTCAGATCGTAAAGCAAGGCTGGTTTGCCGTGTGAGGGTGCTTCCGAAATACGAACATTTCGTGGAATTGCGGTCTGATATACTTTTGCACCCATGTGCGCGCGCACGTCTTCTTCGACCTGTTGAGAAAGATTATTGCGCCGGTCGTACATCGTCAGCACGATACCCTGCAACTCAAGATCCGGATTAATCCTCTCACGTACTTTTTCGATTGTTCGCAGAATTTGGGATAGCCCTTCAAGCGCAAAGAATTCACACTGCAACGGAACGATAACGGCATCAGAAGCGGCCATAGCATTTATCGTCAGTAAGCTGAGAGATGGAGGACAGTCAATCATGATATAAGTTATGTCGGGATTACCGGCCACGAACGCTTCTATGGCCCTCGAGAGACAGAAATGGCGGTTTTCCTCTTCGATCAACTCAATCTCTGCACCTGCCAGATTTACCCCGGCAGGCGCCATATTAAGTCTTGGAACATTAGTTGGCTGAATCGCTTCAGCCAGTTTCGCCTCACCCATAATGACATCATAGGTTGTGACCTTGCGGCGACTTGTTTCAACACCCAGACCTGTTGATGCATTACCTTGGGGGTCAAGGTCTATAATCAGAACTTTCTCGCCCACAGCTGCGAGTGCGGTACCAAGATTGATCGCTGTAGTTGTTTTGCCAACGCCGCCCTTCTGATTAGCCACAGACAGGACTCGAACTGGAGCGGTATGGCCAGATTTCAACGAAAGCTTTTCATCAGACACGTTTTAGATTCCTGATCTCCAGTATCGCTGCAGCCTCATTCGTCAGGCTATCATGGCTGGTAATATCAAAAGACCATTTGATCTTAGCTGTGGTAATTTCTTCTTGCGCCCTTTCGCCTTTCTGGAAAAGACAAATCGAGCTTTTGTGCATAAATCGGTGGCCATACTCATAAAGACTGTCCAGATCTGCCAAAGCCCTTGCTGTAATTATATCTGCCCTGGCAGGCTTACTGATCGTCTCTATTCGTTGGTTCAGAACTGTAACATTATGGAGTTTTAACGCTGATATAGCGTCTCGCAAGAAAGCACATTTTTTTTTGATACTTTCCACAAGAAAGAAATCATGAGACTGCCGGGCCTGGTCATCGGCACTCAGGATAGCGAGGAACAACCCGGGGAAACCTGCCCCGCTACCGAAATCCATAATCACTTTTGCATCTACAGACATCAAAGGTAAAAGCTGCGCTGAATCCAGATAGTGCCGCTGCCATCTATCAGATATAGTTGATTTTGCTACAAGATTGAGACGCGCGGTCCACTCAAGAAAAATCTGGTCGAACAGCAAAATACGGCGACGTGTTTCTGCTGAAGTCTCATACGTGTCGAAGAAATTATCAGGCCCCAATATGTTCTTAGGCATTAGCAGAGCTTGCAACCGAAGCCGATCGCCCTTTCTTGATGTTCGCCAGCACCAATGCCAAAGCGGCCGGTGTTACTCCCTCTATCCGGCCGGCTTGGCCAATAGTCGCAGGCCGTGCATCCTGCAACTTTTGCCGGACTTCGTTCGATAGACCAGGGATTCCGTCGTAGGAAAATTCGACGGGTATTTTTAAACTCTCATCTTTGCGGAAAGCAGCGATATCAGATTTCTGCCTATCCATATATCCTGCATAGATCGCGTCTATTTCGAGCTGCTCGATAACTGACTCCATCCAGTTATTAAGCTGCGGCCAGATAGGTTTTAACGTATTTGCCGTTACACCCGGATAAGCCAAATACTCCAGGACGCTACGTTTTCGTCCATCCTGATTGACTTTAATTTCGTGTTTTTGCGCTTCATTCGGCGTCATCAATGTTGAGTTCGCCCAAGCTCTGGCTTCTTGCAACTGCGCATGTTTCACGTGAAACACGCCCGATCTGCCTTTATCGATACAGCCCAACTCCAGGCCCAACGGGGTAAGGCGTTGGTCTGCATTATCAGCTCGTAACGATAAACGATACTCTGCACGTGAGGTAAACATTCTATAAGGCTCTGTCACACCACGCGTAATGAGATCATCAATCATCACACCAATGTAAGCTTGCGAGCGATCAAGCACAAATGGTTCACTACCTGAAATATCAAGGGCTGCATTTAATCCAGCCATCAAACCCTGTGCACCCGCTTCTTCATATCCCGTGGTGCCGTTGATCTGACCAGCCAAAAACAACCCGGGAAGGTTTTTAACCTGCAATGCCTGAGTCAACTCGCGTGGATCGACGTAATCGTACTCGATCGCATAACAAAAGCGTACGACCTCTGATTTTTCCAATACCGGTATGGTTTTCAAGAAGGTAGCTTGTAC
>JALEGM010000152.1 GCA_022763145.1 Aquisalinus sp.
CAGCAGACTTTCAAAGTTGCGCCTGAGCGAGCCAATCATGCGTTCTGGATTATGCAAAAAAAGCCAGAGTTGCAGCCATTAAATCGAATGCCTGAGAATTCCGCCTTTTTCACTTATGCTCGGCGACGGATACTTATCATAGGTCAATGCGACGCCTTTAACCCAGATGACAATATCCAGATTAAAATCGCCATTCAGCCAGACCCTGTAAATTTTAGTCGCATACCAACTTATGGAACTCCAACATGCCGTTTTATTACAAAGGCAGCGGCGGTGCCAGAGATGGGCTTTTCCATTGAAACCCAAACAGGAAAAATGCTTCATGTTGAAACGAGTCGTATAAGCTGTCCGATCCTGTTAAGACCATATAACTTAACAGACCGTACGTGGGTCAATGGTATTCACAAAAACAGACGCGGCTTTTTTATCGAGAACACAGCCCTTAATCAAGCTTGCCTGAGTCAACCAAGTGCCAAACTATCCATCGATAACACTGTGACCGACTTCCAACTAAACATCACTATGAAGTATATCGAAGTTTGGATAGAACAGGCTATCTTAGACGATGCATCAGATATTCGTTTGCAAGTTCAATCTTCTGCCCCTTGACTGATCATCCGCGCTCTCTTTCCAGCAGCTGCTCTTTACGCTTGATGCCCCAGCGATAACCGCTCATGGCACCGTCCTTACCGATTATGCGGTGACACGGAATAACCACGGCGAGCCGATTGGCGCCGCAGGCACTGGCCACCGCGCGCACAGCTTTCGGCTTGCCGATGCTCTTTGCGATCTCGCCATAGGTGCGGGTTTCCCCCGGCTGAACACGCATCAAAGCGCGCCAGACCTGTTCCTGAAAGGCCGTCCCCCGCACATCAAGTGGCATAGACGGGGCGACAAGCGGCTTTTCGATGAAAGCAAGCGTCTGCTCCACCCAGTCAGCATAGGCTGAGCCTGTTTCTGCCTCCGTGAAATCCGCTAGCGGAAAGCACGCACGCAGAGCGTCCATCATTTCTTCGTCCGTCTCGCCAAACTGGATGGAGCAGATGCCTTTTTCTGTTGCAGCCACCAGCGTGCGGCCAAGCCAGCTTTCCGCCAGTGTAAAGCGCACCTCTTCGCCCTGGCCTTTCTGGCGCGCCCTGCCCGGCGTCATGCCCAGTCGCGGGACAGATTGTTCATACATACGCGACGGTGCATTGAAGCCAGCGTCATAAACAGCATCCGTCACGCGTGTGCCGGCGGCGAGCGCTGCCTGCAGCTTCCTGGCTCGTTTCGCTGTTGCGTATTGCTTGGGGGTAATGCCGAGCTGCGCCTTGAAAAGGCGATGCAGATGATGCGGGCTGACACCAATTTGATTGCTCAACTCATCCAGCGTGGGCGGCGTTTCAGCTTGCTCAATCATATTGGCGGCTCGCGCGACCAGTCGCGCCTGCCGCTCAGCAAGTGGGGGGTCATCCGGCTGGCATCGCTTACAAGGACGGAAACCTGCCGCGCGGGCAGCAGCCTGCGTCTCATAGAAGTCAACATTTTCACGCCTCGGCAAACGCGCCGGACACCCAGGACGGCAGTAAACCCCTGTTGTTCGGACGGCGACCCAGAATGCCCCCTCCGCAGTAACATCTCGACTGCAGATGGCCTTCCAGCGAGCATCTTCACTTACGAATCGATTTTGCTGTACTTTTGACATTCTCCGACCTTAGCGGCTGCTTGTCTGGACTTTCTATCGGCAGAACGGCCCTGCAGCCTCCCGCTGCTTGCTTTCAAAACATTTTTTGCCGAATTTTTGCCGATTTTCCGGCCCAGAATGCAGTTAACCAGCCGTTGTTGGTTTTGTGATATTGTCAATCGGCCTACCGGTGATATATCTAAAATTCGGGTTAATGGCTGAGGTGAAAGGAAATTCCGCCAGCAATGCTTGCGATTTTTCATCAGATTATGGGAAGTGTGCTGGTTGTCGCCGGTATCGTTGTACTTCCACTACCGATACCGCTGGGTCTCCTGATGCTGGTTATCGGGCTGGCTCTATTGGCGCCTTACGTTATTCCAGTGCAAAATCTGGTTCGTTCCTTGCGCCGTAAAAATGCCAGGCTGAATGAGCAGCTTTTACGCTGGCGCGAGAAATTTCCACCAGTCATTCAGAAAACCATTGATCGCACTCACCCATAGCAGTTCCTAGAGAACTCAGATTTTTTTCATTTCAGAATACAGGGTATTGCAACCTGAGTTGCGCACTTGCGTGATCGGGCAGTATTGGCTCTTGTAGATTCTACGACTTCAAAGAACTTTTGCCTAAGGTACACCCATGAATAAACTGCTGCTTCTGCCTGTCCTGCTGTTGATACAAGGCTGCACCATACAGACCCTTTTTGACAATCTGGGACCAAAAGATCGCGGATCACGAGTCGCTGAGCGCAATGTTTCATTTGGACCACTCGAGGATCAGCGGCTCGACATTTACGTGCCGCTGGAGAGCACAGGGAATGACCCCGTACTGATGTTCATTTATGGAGGATCCTGGAAGAATGGTGACAAGGACGGATATGACTTCGTCGGCCGCGCTTTTGCTGCACGGGGATTCGTCACCGTGATTGCAGACTATCGGAAAGTGCCGGATGTCGTTTTCCCTGCCTTTCTGGAAGACGGAGCCCTGGCTGTTAAGTGGATTACAGAAAATATCAGCGATTGGAATGGTGATCCGTCGCGCATTTATCTGACAGGCCATTCCGCTGGCGGATACAATGCCGTGATGCTTGGGCTTGACCAATCCTATCTTGAGGCGCTGGACCTCGGGCCAGATACGATAGATGGCGTAGCTGGTATAGCTGGCCCATATGATTTCTACCCATATGATGTTGAAGCCACCATTGATGCATTCGGGCATATTCAAGACCCGGATGTCACACAACCCATCAATCTTGCAACACCAGATGCACCACCAATGCTGCTTGTTATTGGCAGTGATGATACTGTCGTATTACCGCGTAATATCCCCGCGCTTGAAACGGCATTACAGGCACAGGATGTACGTGTCGAGACAAAGGTATATGACGGGCTTGATCATATTGAACCAGTCACGGCATTGTCGATTACATTCCGTAATAAAGCACCCGTATTAGACGACATTACCGGCTTCTTCAAAAACCTCGACGAAAGTTCTAGCAAGTGAGAAAATTCACCCTGCTCTAATCCTCTATTTTCGTGATTTCAGATTCTTGCTTGCTCATGCTATCGTACACATTGAGGGAATTGTACTGTTAGAGGGACAGATACATATTAGGAGAGCCCGATGACAAAATCCGCATTGCCTACTGCTTTGGTCAGCATATCCTGCTTGATGCTCACTGCCTGCGCTTCAACCGATGAAGAACGCTCAACTGCGATTGAAGCTGACGACCCTCGGCGAGGGGAGCAGGTCAACCGAATTTGCTTCACGCGCACGATTGATAACTTCAAAACTGTTTCGGACCGTCAGGTGATCCTGTCAGCCAGCCCGCGCCGCGAATACCTTGTGGAAACGGGCGGTTGCTTTCAACTTGATCGTGCTCAACGCATTGGCCTGACCGACCGAGGCGGCAACTGCCTGACACGTGGAGATATCATTCTCGTATCGGAGAATGTTTTCGCAAGCAGATCGAACACGCAGCAACCAGACCGATGCTTTATCCGTAGTATGTATGAGTGGAATGCCGATGCTACCAATGAAAAGGATGAAGAAGAAACATCCGAATGAGTGATTGGCCTCGGTAGCTAAAGCACCACATACTTCTAACAAATTTCCGAATTAGAGCGAACCTGATATGCAGCCACTGATACTCCCTTTTCACGGCAAAACCCCAACTATTCACGACACAGCCTTTATTGCGCCGGGCGCCGTACTGATTGGTGACGTGGAAGTCGGTGAAGATGCAAGTGTGTGGTACGGATGTGTACTCCGAGCAGATACAAATCGCATTATTGTTGGTAAAGGATCAAACGTTCAGGACGGCACAATCGTGCATGTTGATGAACCGAGTGTCGGGGGCACTGCCTGCATCATCGGCGAGAATGTGCTGGTCGGCCATCGGTGTATGTTACATGGCTGTACAGTCGAAAATGCTGGCTTTGTCGGCATGTGCTCTACTGTTCTTGATGGCGCCGTGATTGAAAGCGGCGGCTTCCTTGCAGCTGGCGCGTTTCTCGGACCCAAGAAGAGAGTACCAAGCGGTGAGATGTGGGCGGGGCTGCCTGCACGCAAGTTACGAGATTTACGCGATGGCGAAGACAAAATGGCACTGATGGGATCGGCTCATTATGTTGAAGAAGGCAGAGCACATTCAAAAGCATTACGAGATTATGCTCTGGCTCCAGGGGCACCTGACATGAAATCAACACAAGAGTGCTGATTAAATATCCAGACGTCTATCTTGCGGATAAGGCTTGCAGCGTCTCCCTGCGATTTTTGGCATCTAATAGCAAAACCACCTCGGCAACAAATTCACGACGCAGTCGGAATAGATGACGTGCACCCGCATAATCGTCATTATCGATCTGATCTTCGTTTTTCATACCCCAGTCATATATCGCCATAAGGAGGTCCAACACCTTCTGGCGATGTCCCTGGTAAGCTGGGTGTTTATCCACGCCATGCCCATCTCCCGTATCGTAATTGGGGATGAACATGCGCCCTTGGTCAATCAGCGCTGAAATTCGTAATAGTGCTGCCTTATAAATAACCTCAAAATCATCAGGCTTTGGAATTGTGAGAATAGTTTCCAACTTGGCAATCTCGCTTATGCACTCTGCCCCCCATGACATTACATTCTCATCGTAACGGAGGAGCAGCTCTTGTGTCTGCAATTCTTCACTATTCCGTTCGCTCTGACGGCTGCTCCATATTGAATAAATCGCTATGAGAACGGCTACGAGTGAAAACAGAATTGAGAAAAAGCCGCCCGTCTCGGCGGCAGCCAAAATAGCATCTAACATTGCACCCCACTAACCTGATCTATGCGATAGTCGCCTGCGTTTGCTCCCTCACCTGATCGGCAGAAACCCCATCTGCCAACTCACTAATTTTGAGAGCACCTGCGTCCTTATCGACATCGAACACACCAAGACCCGTTATAATACGATCAACACATCGCAGACCTGTCAGTGGTAGAGAACATTCTTTCAATAGCTTGGGATCACCTTTTTTTGACACGTGATCCATCAAGACAACCACGCGCTTGACTCCAGCCACAAGGTCCATGGCACCGCCCATGCCCTTCACCATTTTTCCCGGAATCATCCAGTTAGCCAAATCCCCGTGCTCAGAAACCTCCATGGCCCCGAGGATAGAAAGGTCAATATGTCCGCCCCGGATCATACCGAAGGAATCAGCCGATGAGAAATAAGAGGTGCGTCGTAATTCCGTGATGGTCTGCTTACCAGCATTAATCAGGTCGGGGTCTACTTCATCCTCATACGGAAAAGGTCCCATCCCGAGCATACCATTTTCTGACTGAAGGGTCACATCCACGCCTTCAGGAATATAATTGGCAACCAGTGTCGGGATGCCAATTCCGAGGTTGACATAAAATCCGTCTTCAAGTTCCTGAGCGGCACGTTCCGCCATTTGGTTTCTATCCCAGGCCATAGTGTTTCTCCTCGCTCAGCTTCAGGCCGCTCTATCGCGGGTTGTGCGTTGCTCAATTCGCTTTTCAAATGAGCCTTTGACAATGCGCTGCACGAAAATGCCCGCAGTATGAATGTTGTCGGGATCAAGCTCTCCGACCTCAACAAGCTCTTCCACTTCAGCAACCGTGATGCGTCCGGCTGTCGCCATCATCGGATTGAAGTTTCGTGCGGTCTTGCGGAAGACAAGATTACCTTGTGTGTCCCCTTTCCACGCCTTGACCAAGGACAAATCAGAACGAAGGCCCGTTTCCATAACGTATGTCTCGCCATCGAACTCTTTATGTTCCTTGCCCTCAGCAATCAGCGTACCGACACCCGTTTTCGTATAAAAACCGGGGATCCCGGCACCACCTGCGCGAATACGCTCCGCCAAGGTGCCTTGCGGATTAAACTCAAGTTCGAGCTCACCAGACAGATACTGCTTCTCGAATGTGGCATTCTCTCCCACATAAGAAGAAATCATCTTTTTTATCTGACGGGTTTGCAGGAGAAGCCCGAGGCCGAAGTCATCGACGCCAGCATTATTGGAAACAGCGGTCACATCCTTCACGCCAGAATCCCGCAAGGCAATAATAAGATTTTCCGGAATACCGCAGAGGCCAAAACCACCGCACATGACGGTCATGCCGTCGAAGGTCAGGCCGGCCAAAGCTGCCTCGGCACTGTCATAAACTTTTTTCATCGCGCACTCTCCAGTCGTCGGCCTGTCATACAAGAAGAAGCGGCAAATTCAACTATCAGGGGAAACCATGGCTGGCTATTTTCAGGCGACAGGAGTGTTAGGCATCCAGGTCAAAGTATGCCATGGTGCAGATAGAACAATAATCGGGAATACGAACATGCCCTTGGCACAACGGCTCGCCAACTGGCTGGGGGGGATCAATAAACCCTTATGTCTTGCCGGGAGAAATCTGGCAGGGTTGTTACTGGCGGCCATGACAATCATCGTGATGCTGCAAGTTGTTGCACGCTACGGCTTCAACAACTCACCATCCTGGACGGAAGAGCTTTCAAAAACACTGATGGTATGGACAGCATTTCTCGTGGCGCCCTGGGCGTATAGAGAAGGGGCAAATGTTTCAATCAGTTTCTTTGTTGAAGCTATACCTCAAGGTATAAGAACCATTTTGCAGATATTATTGACATTACTTGTCATATGGATTTGCGGCGTGTTCTTTCTTGAAAGTCTTGATTTCGTATTGCGCGGTATGCAGAGCAGTTCTCCAACACTGCCTGTGCGAGTCGGGGTCTTTTACGTTATTGTGCCCATAGCATTCGCATGCCTGATTCTGGTCGGGCTGGAAAACATAGCTCGTGAAATTACCGATATGGCAGCAACTGATAAAGTACATACCGGAGAGGGTGAGTAACGCGTCATGTCTCTCGCTTATTTCTGGATATTCCTTTTGTTACTGGCCGCAGGAGCGCCAATAGTCTTCGCACTACTGATTGCCCCTGGCTTGAGCTTAACAATAGATGGCCAGGAAGAGTTCTACACGTCCCTTCTGTCCCGTCTTTATAACGGGATGGATTCCTTCCCCTTGATGGCGGTGCCATTTTTTATTCTGGCTGGTGAAGTGATGAACACCGGCGGCGTAACGCAGGCACTGGTGCGCTTTGCTCAGAGTATTATCGGGCATGTGCGCGGTGGTCTTGCGCAGGTCAATATCATGTCGTCCATTCTATTTGCTGGCTTGTCCGGCTCAGCTGTGGCTGACACCTCAGCACTCGGGAAGATGTTGATACCAGCAATGGAAAAGGCTGGATACTCAACGCGTTTTGCAGCTGCAGTGACAGCGGCATCCTCCGTTATAGGACCAATTGTGCCGCCATCAGGGATTATGATCCTTTATGCGTTTGTGATGAACGTATCTGTTGCCGGGCTTTTTGCTGCTGGCATTGTACCAGGTATTCTGATTGGCGGTGGTTTGATGCTCGTCACGTTTCTACTGGCCAAAAAACGGAACTACCCTATCGCGAACAAACGTGCGACCTGGAAAGAAAGACGGCTGACGTTCTTTCAAACACTCCCCGCCCTGATGACACCCATCATATTGCTTGGAGGTATTCTAAGCGGTGTCTTTACGCCGACAGAGGCTGCCGCTGTAGCTGCCACATACGCACTCTTTGTCTCTTATTTCATTATGCGAACCATCAGCGTCAGTGATTTGCCACGCATATTTGTCAACGCTGCGGCACAATCAGCAGTTATTCTACTTCTGGTTGGCGCCGCGGTGACATTTGCATGGATTATTACTGTATCTGGCATGGCGGGCAATATGGCTGATGGTCTCTCTGGCATGAGCGATAATGTGCTTGTTCTGCTTCTGTTGATTAACCTGTTCCTGTTTGTTGTCGGCATGTTTCTCGATGCTGGCCCCGCGATCCTTATTCTCGGGCCAGTACTCGCTCCCTTGATGGTCAGTATGGGTGTCGATCCAATGCATTTCGCCATTGTGATGTGTGTGAACGTAACCGTCGGCTTGATAACGCCGCCGATGGGGCTCGTATTGTTCGTCGCTTCATCTGTTTCAGGCGAAAAGCCGGAATCCATCGCTCTTGAGATGCTCCCTTTCCTAGCGCTTGAAGTAGCCGTTATTGTTGCAATTACTCTGTTCCCGGCGATTTCATTAACTCTGCCACGTTTATTGGGCTACGCATAAGGCTGATTTGCTATGACGTATTTTAGAAACATTATGTTCCTTACCATAATTGCCGCGTGTTTTTTTGGCATTTATCAAAGTGCGGCAGAAACTGCGCCCTACACTATCCGTATTGGCATCCTTGGCTCTGAAGC
>JALEGM010000153.1 GCA_022763145.1 Aquisalinus sp.
AATCTTGTAGATAATAAGACCCGCTGCAAACAGATGCCCGTAACCATTTATCATGGTCAGATAATGCAGAGGATGAGGAATAAGCGGGGCAGTCCACACGAAAGTAAGTGTGCCGATAATCCAAATGGCAGCCACCTTCTCAAGGTGCTGTTCCAGCTTCGCGCGAAACAAACAGAACATGAAAAAATAGAAGCCGAGTTCATATGTCAGGCTCCAATAGACGCTATCGACAGGCGCTATTTTCGCGTAATCCTGCAGCATAGTTAAACTGGCAAAGAAAGAAACCCATGTCGGTGTAGCGTTCGGAAGCGGAAAAGAAATCAATATAAAGAATGTCAGGCAGACGCATATCCAGAATATCGGATACAACCGGATAAATCGGGATATAATAAAGTTACGAGACGCACCACGCTTCTCAAGGGTCATCAGGATGACAAATCCTGAGATCATAAAGAACAGGTGAACACCAAAGCCACCGAAATCGATCAGAAAGCCCGTGGGCTCAGCCCCTGGCCAGAACCTCGGAAAAACACTGGTGTAATGATAAAGCAAAACCGCAAGAGCTGCCAGGCCGCGCAAGCCATCAAGATTGGTCAGTCTTTTCGCATCCTGTGGTAAAGATGTAACCGTCATCTCTGACGAGCCTCACCCAAGAGAGTCTGAAGCCGCCCGATCAATAAGGCATATCCTTCTTCATTCAAATGTTGCCCATCGCCTTCGTGATAGGCGGCATCCAAATTTCCCGCCTCATCAGTCAGCATATCCCATGTTTTGATGAACTGGCAGGGCGTAACACAAACTGAGCGCAATCTCATATTGGCGTCGGCAATCTCCTGATTGGTCACAACTTGCGTCTGAGATGGATCAACTGGCATAATCTCCAGCAAAACCCATGGTGTGCCCACCTCGCTCAATAGCCGATGAAGCGTCGCGAACCTCACCTCGAACTCTTTTGGGTTACTCTGACCAAGGTCGTTCTGGCCGATACTGACTATGATATGATCAGCCTCACCTAACCTATCATAGGCGGCTAAGTTTTCGATCAGCTCATCTGAGCGAAGACCACCAATACCTAAATTGATCGCATGAGGATGAAGTGTTGTAGCGTGCATGCGCTGCATGTGACTGTCACCCAGCAGCACAATATCAAACTTTTGGGCAAATGCCAGTTGATCCTGATGATACTTATGCAACTCTCCTTTGTAGGAGACAGCATCATAGGGCGACAGACCTAATCGCCAGCGCAGTGCATGTACTGTATCAGGATTTAATAATAGCCATACTGTGAACAGGCTCAGCACCCCTGCATAAAGAGCGAGCCCAGGCAAAACAAACCGCCGCCATGTTATCATCAGCTGGACACCTCGCCAGAAGTGTGCTCTTCGCCGAGATACTCGGCTGACTGCATTTCCATGAGACGACTGGTCGTACGTTCGAATTCAAAAGCACCATCACCCTTTGGGTACAAATCCTCTGGCGCGGCATCAGCTGAGCAGACAAACTTCGTCTTGTGCTCATAAAGCGCGTCCACAAGGGTGACGAAGCGTCTTGCTTCGTTGCGTTTCTCCGGTGAAAGTGCAGGAATGTGATCCATAAAGAGTGTGTTGTAAGTGCGCGCAACAGTCAGATAGTCTTCTGCCCCCAGAGCACTGGCGCACATGTCAACAAAGCTGACTCGGGCCGCACCTCTTGCTGCACGAGGAATAATCAAGCTACGCCCTCGCACATGCAACTCATCTCGCGCCTCGCTGGCTGCCATCGTCAATCGTGCCCAGGCTGCATCCATCGCCGCATCTGCTTCAGGCCCTAAAGGGTAATGATAGACTTTCGTCCCGGTTAACTGATCGAGACGATAATCACGTGCTGCGCCAAGTTCATGCACCTGCATATTGGCTTTCAAAAGGTCTATCGAAGGCAAAAATACATTTCTGTTTAACCCATCCTTATAGAGATCATCAGGATGTCGGTTTGACGTCGCCACGACCACAGCGCCAAAGCGAAATAGCCAATCGAAAAAACGACCCAAAATCATGGCGTCTGCAATATCGGTTACCTGAAACTCATCAAAGCATAGGAGGTGAGCTGACTGGAAAGTGGCACGCGCCACGTGCGGTAGAGGGTCATCAATGGGTGCACGACGAACAACATGTGTTTGCCGCTTGCGCTCACCATCTGACATGGCGCGCCATTGCGCGATACGCTCATGTGTTTCTGCCATGAACTCATGAAAATGGACCCGTGCACGTGGTGTAAGCGGTGCCCTGTCATAGAAAAGATCCATTAGGAGGCTCTTGCCGCGCCCCACACCACCCCAGAGATAAAGACCCTGCGGCGCTTTCCCACTGCCTCCAAAAAGGCCACGCTTACCGGGACGATACTTCGACAAGTGACCGTGCAGTTTTTGCAATAACGCAACCGCATTCTCTTGCGCAGGATCTGCGTAAAGCTTTCCCGCGGCAACCAACTCTTTATATGCTTTTTCCGGCCCGACCATGCGGCGCATTTAGAGGCATTTCCCGTATAGGCGCAATCGGCTATAGCGATGGCTATGGTTACTTTCAGCGATATCACCGCAGCAGCAAAACGTTTGGCACCGTTCATTACCACAACACCTCTGCTTGAAAGCGAACGATTGAATGAGCGACTCGGCGGGCGGCTTCTTGTAAAGGCAGAGTCTTTACAAAAAACAGGCTCTTTCAAGTTTCGTGGTGCAACAAACCGGATCAGTCAGCTGAGTGCAGATGAGAAGACAACTGGAGTCCTCGCGTGGTCATCGGGTAACCATGCGCAAGGCGTTGCGCTGGCAGCTAAATTGCACGATACCCCGGCAACAATCGTGATGCCAGCAGACGCGCCGCATGTGAAGATTAACAACACACGCAGTTATGGCGCTAAAGTTGTTCTGTATGATCGCTATACAGAAAGCCGAGAAGAAATTGGTACGCAAATTGCGCGTGAAACTGGCGCAGTAGTTGTTCCACCATTTGATGATCCACACATCATTGCTGGGCAGGGTACCGTCGGCCTTGAAATTGCCAATCAGGCAAAACAGAAAGGTATTACGCTGGATGATGTCGCAATCTGCCTATCCGGTGGAGGGCTTTCGGCCGGGAGTGCTATAGCTCTGAAAGAACTAAGCTCGTCAACGCGCCTTTGGGTTGCAGAACCAGAGGGTTTTGATGATGCTGGCCGTTCACTGCGCGCCGGGGAGCATGTCAGGAATGAGCCTGGCGGTAAGTCTATTTGCGATGCACTCTTGCAACCAACCCCAGGTGAATTAACGCTTCCCATACTGAACGACTATGGCGCGGGAGGAGTGAATACAAGTGATGATCAGGTCTTGATGGCTATGAAGACCGCATTTGAGGAATTCAAACTGGTGCTGGAACCTGGCGGTGCGATGGCACTAGCCTGCGCACTATCTGGACAGCTTGAACTCAAAGGCAAAACAGTCTGCGTTGTGGCCACAGGCGGAAACGTAGATCAAAACGTCTTTGAGACAGCCTTGAGCTGCTGAAGCCCAGCAACCTGGTTTACTCAAAAAACTTATTCTTCACCGTCCTCAGTGCCCGAAACACGCATTCGCTCATGAAGGGAGAAACCTCCATCGAGAAACAGAACCTGTCGCCCATCAATATCAAGTGTGCGATAAGTTACTGTGCCTGCAACGGCTTCCCCGGCACGAAGGCGAGCAAAGAAAGCATCTTGCTCATCTTCAGCAAGAGGTAGCTGATTCCCGTAGACGGTCTGCCAGACACCATTGCCCTTGTAGAAAAAATGGGTACTGACAAATTCTGCTCCCTCACTCCAAACTGAAAAGAGCACATACTGATCTTCAGAGAAATCGAAAGCATCTGTTCGCAGCAGAAGACAACGACTATCGCGCTCCTCCCGGCCGCAAGTGTTCGCAATGACTCTGTCCTCTTCGGCAAACGCTAAAAAGTCTGCCTCGAGTTCGAGGTTAGCTGGCACCAACTCCAGTTGTCTATTTTCTATCAGGCTCGTCAGGCGATCCTTATCTGCCATAGTCTGCCGCCGAAAGGCGTAGCGGCTTTCAGCCACTTCCACGCGCTCAATCTCGGCAAGAATTGTCTCGTAATCGGGCAGGCTCGTATCCTGCTTCAAATCCTGCAGCGCCCTTTTGCCAACACCACCAAGGTCAAACTGAAAATAAGCATAGTCAAATTCTTCTGCTGTCATGCGGCCATCTTTCAGCCGCGCCACCTGGTCGTTGGCACTGATCGCCCACGTATTGAGCATTGGTGTCTGCACTAGAATAGCAACAACGAACAATGCGCCCGCCAATGTGATATTGGCCTGACGCAGAAATCTATAGCCTTCCTTGCGCAGCGCGCTGACAAACCACACGACAGCATAAGCACTGGCAAAAAACACAATGATAAGCGCGTATATCCGCGCAACAGTCAATCCATACTCCGATAGCCGCAGATACATCGCGTAGAGCGCGAATAAGGCAAGCACGGGCAGGACAAAAGCCTGCAACCGCACGGACCAGCGCAAAGCCATGCTCTCCGGCCTGCCTTCATCGCCGATAACCGCATTGCTCAATACTACAGCCATGGCGATAGCCGAGACCATCAGTGTCGCCGCACTCCAGCCTTCCCACAACTGATCCACACCGGAAATTAGAGCAGAAACAGCGAACAAAACTGTCGCTGACATCAGAATCGGCGAGAGTACTTTCAGAAGCGCGAAAAGGACGTTACGCAAGGCAAGGACAATACCCTCGCGCTCTCGCACGATGCCTATCGCGATCCCGATGGCACCAAAATTCGCCGGAAAGGCAAAAGTCTCATCGAAGAAAAGATCCCGGAACAGATCAATACCAATCAAGCTGAACAAGGCGCCCCATATGCCCAACACCGCCCAGAAAGCGAGCGTGAAAAGACATGCCGCCGCACCGATAACCGGCAGGTTCCAGGCAAATTCGAACAGGGACGGATAATGATTAGCGGGCTGCTGCCTTTCGAAGACAGTGCGAAAAAAAGGCACAGCAATATAGCAGATCAAAAGATTGGCAAAAAAGCTGACCGCCAGTACTGCCTCTGTTATTTCACCGGGGTTGCCGAAAGATGACTCCGCCAACAGATAAAGTGCCGCAGTAAAAAGGCCGAGTACGCCGGAGAAGAGCGCTGCCTTAAGCCGCATTCCAACGGTCGTCGTCAGGAAATGAGCCGCAGGCGCAACAAGCGCAAAGAACAGGAGAGCAATAACGAAAGGCGGCGGAGAACTCTCATCCGAATATTCAATCAGCCCCCAGATCGCGAAACCCTGAATGATACCAGGCAAGAGAAACAGCAAAGCCGCCTCTCTGGGGTTCGCGTAAATCTCGCCTGAAGGCCTGTTCGTTTCTGCCATCTTTATGCTCCACCATGTTTCAGAGTCTGGCCCCTGACAGGATCATGCCTGTTTCGAAGGCCAAAATGAAGCGCCAACATGACAAAAACGCGCCCGGGGATTTCTCCCTCGGGCGCGCTACTTGGTTCATTCTGCAGAGATCAGGAGAACTGGTTCATCGTATTGTCTTCACCTGCTGCCTTGAGCGCAGCATCACCAGCGAAGTATTCTTTGTGATCGTCACCAATGTCAGAGCCTGCCATGTTCTGGTGCTTGACGCAGGCAATACCCTGGCGAATTTCCTGACGCTGGACGTTCTTGACATATCCGAGCATCGCCTCATCGCCGAAATACTCCTTCGCCAGATTATCTGTGGACAAGGCCGCGGTGTGATAGGTTGGCAGAGTGATGAGGTGGTGAAAGATTCCAGCCCGTTTTGACCCATCAGCCTGGAAGCTGCGGATACGGTTATCTGCTTCTTTTGCCAGGTCCGTATTATCGTAATCAACACTCATAAGCTTATCACGTTCGTAGGCCGAAACATCCTTGCCTTCTTCAGTCCAGGCATCAAAGACCTGTTGGCGGAAACTGAGCGTCCAATTGAAGGATGGCGAGTTGTTGTAGACCAACTTTGCGTTTGGAATAACTTCGCGAATGCGATCCACCATGCTGGCGATCTGCTCCACATGTGGTTTTTCCGTCTCGATCCAGAGGAGGTCAGCACCATTCTGCAGGGAAGCAATACAGTCCATGACACAACGATCGGCACCAGTACCTGGCTTGAACTGGAACAGGTTTGATGCAAGGCGCTTTGGCCGCATTAACTTGCCGTCACGATTAATGATAACATCGCCATCTTTAACGTCCGCCGCGGTAACTTCATCACAATCTAGATAAGAGTTGTACTGATCACCGAGATCACCTGGTTCATGACTAATTGCAATCTGCTTGGTGAGACCAGCACCAAGGGAATCAGTACGCGTAACAACGATACCATCTTCAACCCCAAGCTCCAGGAAGGCATAACGGCAGGCACGGACTTTCGCGAGGAAATCTTCGTGAGGTACTGTAACCTTGCCGTCCTGGTGACCACACTGCTTCTCATCAGAAACCTGATTTTCGATCTGAAGGGCGCAAGCACCAGCCTCAATCATCTTTTTCGCCAGCAGATAAGTCGCTTCGGCATTACCGAAACCAGCATCAATATCAGCAATGATCGGCACAACATGCGTTTCGTAACTGTCGACGGCGGCCAACAATTCGGCTTCGCGGGCACTATCGCCAGAGGCGCGTGCTGAATCAATATCACGGAACATCATGCCGAGTTCACGGGCATCCGCCTGACGCAGGAAAGTATAAAGCTCCTCAATCAACGCCGGCACGGACGTTTTCTCATGCATCGACTGATCCGGCAGCGGACCAAACTCGGAGCGCAGGGCCGCAACCATCCAGCCGGAAAGATAGAGATAGCGACGCTTGGTGTTGCCGAAGTGTTTCTTGATGGAAATCATTTTCTGCTGGCCAATAAAACCATGCCAGCAACCAAGGGACTGGGTGTAGTTAGCCGGATCAGCATCATATGCCGCCATATCCTCACGCATGATCTTTGCCGTATAACGGGCAATGTCGAGTCCGCTCCGGAAGCGGTTCTGAGCACGCATACGGGCAACAGATTCAGGGCTGATACCGTCCCATGTCCCGTCATAGGATTTGATCAACTGGCTGATCTGGGAAATATTTTCGCTGTAGCTATTCGGCAGATTGTCGTCTGAGTAAGGCATTGAGGTCTCCTAAAATCGGTGAATTTGGCTGCACAGTGTCTGCTGCACCGCAATATGTCATTTTAAAAAGTGTGTGCTTTTTGTATAAAGAGACAAGTTATCTTGTAATTTTGTAAAAATTTTACATTATGACAGCATGGATCAAAAGAAACTATATATCGGACCGCGTCTGCGGCGTCTCAGGCGAGAGCAAGGTTTAACTCAGACACGGTTAGCCGAAGAACTCGACGTTTCTGCCTCATACATCAACTTGATCGAACGCAATCAACGTCCACTTTCGGCCGCCCTGCTCATCAAGCTGGCTGAGACTTACGAGATCGATATTCAGGAATTTGCTGGCGATGGCGGAGAAGCTTTGCTTGATCGCCTGACCGAGGCATTCCGCGACCCGATCTTTCAGGAGCTGGAGGTCACGCGTACCGACCTGCAGGAAATGGCCTCTGGCAACCCGGCCATGGCAGAAGCGATGGCTGTTTTATATCGTGCCTATCGGGATACTGCCCAAAGCCTGAGCGATCAGGAGAATAGTGCCTCTCTGGAAACTGCCACCAAGCCACTGGAAGAAGCCTGGAACTTCGTTCAGACAAACAATAATTATTTCGCCTCGCTGGATGAAGCGGCCGAGCGACTATCCCGTGAGATTAGTCTGCGATCAGGTAACATTCAGGCAAGCTTAGCTCGCCGCTTTAATGAAGTACACGACCTGACACTCAAAACACTTCCCGCCAATGTAATGATGGGCGCCTTCCGACGTCTTGATCGTCACCGGAATCAAGTTGTTATTTCGGAAACGCTGGACATGGCCAGCCGCCATTTCCAATTGGCTCTGCAGCTGGTTTACTTGGAAATGGGGACACGCCTCACCACCGTACTAGGCGATCTGTATAAAGGCTCTCCAGAAGGAGAGCGCCTCGTGCGCATCGCTTTGGCTAATTACACGGCAGGTGCCCTGCTGATGCCGTATGGAGAGTTCAGAGCCAGCGCTATTGAATTGAAGTATGACGTGGATGCATTAGCGCGGCGTTTTGACGCAAGCTTCGAGCAAGTCTGTCACCGTCTCACAACCTTGCAACGACCAGGCCTTGAAGGCATCCCTTTCTTCTTTTTGCGGGTGGATGCCGCAGGGAATGTCTCCAAGCGCTATGACGGCGGTGGCTTCCCGTTTGCCCGCCATGGCGGGTCATGCCCATTGTGGAACGTACATAGCGCCTTCAAGACCCCGCGACAGGTGCAAACACAGATTATTGAGTTGCCTGGTGGAGAGCAGTTTTACTCAATCGCAAGGACGGTCTCAGGAGGTGGGGCTGGCTATGACGCACCGCGCGCAGAGCGCGCAGTGGCCCTGGGGTGTCCAATAAAATTTTCCGGGGAACTGATTTATGCTCAGGGATTAAACCCGCAAAATGCCAAGGCAACCCCGATTGGCACCACCTGCCGCCTCTGCGACCGGCAGGATTGCATTGCGAGGGCCCACCCACCATTGCGCAAAAGACTGCTTTCAGATGATTACCGACGAACAGCTGCCCCCTTTGCCTTCGCGTTTGATTAGGGCATAAGCCGACACTGAATATCGAGCGAGAAAAATGTCAGAAGCAGAAGCGGCAGAAAGCAAGCCTCCAATATCAGCCTATATCCGCACTCTGAATGAAGAGCGGATGATTGCTGATGTCGTGCGTGCCGCCCTGTCGCTCGCTCGCGAAGTCATAATCGTTGATTCTGGCTCAACTGATCGCACCAATGAGCTCGCTGAAGAAGCTGGCGCGACCGTAAACAAGCGCGAGTGGCATGGTAATGGCGGTCAAAAAAGAATAGGCGAAGACTTGGCAACTCATGATTGGGTTCTTGATCTTGATGCGGACGAAATTATTACGCCTGAGTTTGCCGAAGAAGTTAAACAACTTTTCCGGAAAGGCGAGCCGGAGCGCGACGTTTACAATACACCTCTTGTCAATGTGCCGGCTGTGGGCACTCCATGGTACGGCTATGGTCAGGCAGTAAGGCACAAACTCTACAACAAGCAAAAGATTCGCATCCCTGACCATGAAGCCTGGGATCAATTCAAAATCCCGGTTGGCATGCGTGTTGGCAAACTAAAAAAGCCAATCCTGCATTACGCTTTTGATGGCTCCGAGCTACTCATTCAGAAACTGAATAAAAACTCTTCGACCCGCGCCCGCGTCCTGAAACCCAAGCCCTTACCATGGCTGGCTTTGCGGATCATTTTCGGTTTGCCGGTATATTTCGGCAAACGGTATTTCGTAAACGGGTTGTGGCGAGGTGGATTATATGGCTTTGCCTTCTCCTTGATGTCCGGGTTTGGACGCTGGCTGCGTGATGTCAAAATGTATGAGCGGATTATGAAGGCAAAAGGTAAAACACTTTACGCCAAGGCGCCGACAAAGGAATGAACAGTGACCGAACACGCAGAACCGTTAGTGGCCCGCGCGCCAACCTCATTCGAAGAAAAAATACGCCAGATTGGTCACCGACTGCCACATAACATGTTTGGACACAAAATAGCTTCTGTGCTTCTGCGCCTGGCTGGTGGCAAGAAACATATTGGTTTTGACGTACCCGTATTTGACACTGAGAAGGCGCGGTTGCACCCATTCGACAATATCTGCGAAAAGCGCGTCTACATCACCCCGCAATTTTGGGATCTTCAAGAGCGAGAACTTCTGGAAGAGCACATAAATAATCTGCCCACCGAGAAAGTTTACTTTCTTGATGTAGGCGCAAATGCTGGCTTATATTCAATCTTTGCTCTGGCAGCATGCAAAAGAGCTGGCAAGTCTCCACAAATTATCGCCGTAGAGCCTGACCCTACCATGCGGGGTCGTATGCAACATAACATAACTGCTTCGGATGCAGACGGAAAAGTCACTTTGCTACCATGGGCGATTACAGGCCAGGCAGAAGAAGTTACTTTACTGCTAAACCTGAAAAGTCGCGGGATGAGCCACATCGGTGCAGCAAATGGTGATGCAGGACAGCAAACTGTAACAGTTCCTGGGCATCCCCTTATAGACATTTATTCTGAGCAAAATTGGCCAAGAATAGATATTCTAAAGATTGATATTGAGGGGGCAGAATTCCCAGCATTACAGGCTTTTTTCCGAGACGCGGAGCCCTCACAAAGGCCAGGGTTGATTCTGATCGAAATCTCCCATGAAGAAAATGAAAAATCAGCCTACACATTGTGCCTGGAGAATGGATACGAAGTAGCCTTTAGCAACAATCTGAATGCGATTCTGGTGCATAAGGATTAAGTCCCATCATGTCGCATGATTTTGAACCCGACCCACGCAATGAAAGTATTCTGATAGATATCAACGGAGAGTTGTTTCCCCGTGATCAGGCAAGGGTTTCCGTTTTTGATTCAGGCTTCATGCTCGGGGACGGTGTCTGGGAAGGCCTGCGTGTCCACAAGGGCAAGATCGCATTTCTCGACAAGCATCTCGACAGATTGTGGGAAGGGGCCAAGGCACTTGATTTTAACCTGCCTCTCTCACGCACGGAACTATCGCAACGGCTGTATAATTGCCTAGCGGTAAATCACATGTCTGATCACGTACATATTCGCCTTATGATCACACGCGGGACACGCTCGACGCCCTATCAGGACCCGCGCGTCACCATCACACTACCCACCATTGTCATTATTCCGGAATATAAGAAACCGGTTGCGCATGAGGATGGCCTGTCCCTTTTTACGGTGCATGTGCGGCGCGGTTTTCCGGATGTGCAGGATCAAAAGCTAAACTCCCACTCCAAGATCAATTGTATCACCGCCTGCATTCAGGCAACCAAAGCCGGAGCTGACGAAGCACTGATGCTCGACCCTCACGGATTTGTCGCGACATGCAACTCCACCCATTTCTTCATCGTGCGGAAAGGCGAACTTTGGACGTCGACAGGTGATTACTGCCTTGGTGGCATCACCCGTTCGTTAGTACTGGAACTCGCACGCGAAAATGATATTCCCGCACTTGAGAAAAATTTCTCTCTGACAGATGTATATGGTGCGGAAGAGGCATTCATCACAGGCACATTTGCCGGACTCACTCCGGTAAAGCAGGTAGACGGGCGCCTCATTGGTGACGGCTCCAGCAGACCTTTTATGGAACAATTGCGGCAGCTTTACCTCGCCAGGATTGAGACGGAAGCCAGATAACTGTTCCCGTTCCCCTGATCCCCACCACTCAACAACTACCCCTTCGCAGGGCCTCGTTTTTGCGGTATGGGCGCTGTCTGGTTAAGGACGATTTTAGATGACTGTTTCGCTTGATCTCAACACCGCAGCACGCAACCTGCCTGATACGCCTAAAGGCTTGATCGGGTTGACGCGCGAGAAAATGGCCACGCAGCTAAGTGATGATTTCGGTCTGGATTCAAAACAGGCGCGGATGCGGACCAGTCAGATTTTTCGCTGGCTCTACAATTTCGGCGTCACTGATTTTGGCAGTATGTCTAATGTTTCCAAGAACTTAAAGGCATCGTTGACGCAGCGATATGGCCAGCTCTCGGAAATAGCTAGACCCGAAATAGCAGAGCGACAGATCTCCACGGATGGGACGAGGAAATATCTTCTGCGTTTTGCGCCGGGTATTGAAGCAGAGTGCGTTTTCATCCCCGATGTCGGACGCTCTGGTGCTTTGTGTGTTTCTTCTCAAGTCGGCTGCACGCTAAATTGCACCTTCTGCCACACAGGCACGCAGAAATTGGTACGCAACCTTACCCCGGCCGAGATCGTCGGACAGGTGATGGTGGTAAAAGACGACCTGGAAGAATGGCCCTCAACTGAACATGGCCGCCAACTTACCAACATTGTTTTCATGGGCATGGGTGAACCACTCTACAATCTGGACAACGTGTCGGAAGCCATAGAAATCATTTCAGACAATGAAGGCCTTGGCATATCGCGCCGCCGGATAACGGTATCTACTTCGGGTATTGTTCCGGAAATGGAACGACTTGGTGAAGAGACACAAGCCATGCTTGCAATCTCCCTTCATGCGACGAACGATGATTTGCGCGACGTTCTGGTGCCGATTAACCGAAAATACCCGCTAGCGCAGCTTCTGGAAGCCTGTCGCACCTATCCAGGTGTCTCCAATGCACGGCGCATCACCTTTGAGTATGTCATGTTGAAGGGTGTGAATGACTCAAAAGCGGAAGCAAGGAAGCTCGTTTCGCTTCTCAAAGGAATACCAGCAAAGATAAACCTTATCCCCTTCAACCCCTGGCCGGATTCGCCGTACGAGTGCTCTGACTGGGAGACAATTGAGGAGTTTGCCGACATTGTGAACCGGGCTGGTTATGCTTCCCCGATCCGCACTCCGCGCGGTCGCGATATTGCAGCCGCCTGCGGGCAACTAAAAACTGAAAGCATCAAGCAACGGGCAAGTGAGCGGCGCAAAGAGGCCCTTACCTGATCGCCTTACCGCGATAGGCATTCATGACGCGGGCAAGGTCTTCTGCCTCAAGTTTTCCATAAACAGCGTTGATAGTGACCTTGCTGGTATCTTCCTGAATGAGATGCTTCGAGATGATGTCCTGCTGTTCAGTCGGGATATAGGTGATAACCTGAGAGATCAGGAAGGCACCGCTCTCCACTTCGAAAGTAGTGGTATCTTTCCAGAATACTTTTTCTTCCATCGAACCCTGTATCTTGAACCCCTCAAGATCCAGCAGCAGGTCATCTGGTGCGAAACGTTCAACGATAAAACTGATCAACGGTGAGATAAGCAGAGCGATTGCTGGACCAAGCAAAAAGTCAAAATCAAACTCAAAGTCCTCAAGGCCGCCATCTTCAAAAAACACAGTAAAGCCAAGCGTCACCAGGAGGCCAAGAAGAGCCGCGCCAACCAGAATGAAAATCGCGCGCGTATCTTTTTTGAGAACCAGGGTGTCAGGCAGCATATCCGGCTGAAAGCCGTAAATGCGCAGCGTCTCCACTTCTTCAGAAAAAGAGCGATTGAGTGCGAGACGCGCACGATCAAAGAATGACTTGTCGGTCATGGCGAAGAAACCCCAAACTCTGCTGGAGTTTACCGCGAAAAATTACAGGGATCACCAGATAATCAGGCTGTGGCCGCATTTTCTGTCTGGCCATACTGCTGATAAAGTCGATTTTTTGCCTTCGGGCAAACATTGACGCGAGTGATGTCACCCTTGGCCCAATTCATGACCTTTGGGTCCATTATTTTGAACCAGAGCGGCGGTATGGCCGCCAAGGCAAGGCACCCGGGGTAGCCCGACGGCAACCTCGGCAGGTCTGGAAAATTACGCAATGCTTGGTATGGCCGCATCGGATTTGCATGATGGTCAGAATGTCTCTGCAAATGGATCTGCGTCAAATTCGAAACAATATGATTTGTGTTCCATGAATGATGCGGTTGGCAGGGCTCGTATTTTCCGTTCTCCCGCTTCTGTCTGAGCAGGCCATAATGCTCAATGTAGTTGACCTGTGTCAGGCCATACCAGCTGATGAAGTGATGCGCGATAATAAATGGGAGGACAGCCCAACCAACCCAGGCAACCAGTGCAAGAGCTATGACTGTCGTCAATGCATAAACCTGCAGAATTTCATTTTCCCAGTGGAACAGCGGTAGTCCCTTGTTACGAAGGCGCTTGGCTTCATGTGCCCAGCCACCTCTGAAAGCCCCCGGCAGTTCCCGCAATGCAAAAGCATAAACACCTTCACCCATGCGGCCAGAGGCGCAATCTTCAGGCGTTGAAACATGCACATGATGGCCGCGATTATGCTCCACAGTAAAATGACCGTATCCAACCACGCCCAAGGACATCTTGGCCATAAATCGGTTCAGCCTATCAGTTTTATGACCCAGTTCATGCCCCAGATTGATAGCGTTACCGTTTAATGTGCCAACGCCAAGCAGCAACATGATAATCGCCCAGATCGGCAGATCCTGTGTGCCAACAAACCAGACAGTCGCAATGAACATAACGTAGTGGAGCGGAATATGGGAGTAAGCGACCTGGTCATAAAACTTGTCGGCACTCATTGCCGGCACAACTTCCTCAGGTGGATTGTGCGGATCCTCCCCGACAATCCAATCCATGAACGGGATGAATGCAAAGACAAAAAGAAAGGGAATAAGAACCACAGCGGGGTTCTTTTCGAGGGCGAAATAAAGCCAGAATGTGAGTATCGGCACCAAAACAAAAAGGTGACCGGTAAACCAGAGCCAACGCTTCCCATCATGGTAAGAAACCTGGCTGCCATCGTCTTTTGTGGCTGTGAATTGCATCGAAGTCTCCCTATTGATATCCGGAGCATAGCATGGAATGTTGTCAGTGACAACATTTGAATTAAGGGCATTTGGAAGATGCAAGCCACATCTTATCATCATGGCAACTTGCGAGAAGCGTTGATCCAACGGGCTGCAGATGTAATCGGCGAAAAAGGCGTTGAAGGTGTGTCTTTACGCAGTCTCGCGCGCGATCTCGGGGTCTCTCACGCCGCACCATCAAGGCACTTTCCTACGAAAGCTGACCTGCTGGCTGCCGTGGTGCGCCAGGGCTATAAACTTATCACAGAGGCAACTATGCAGGCTGGTGAACAGGCTGGGGACGATCCAATCCTGCGACTGAACCTGATCGTCAAATGCGGTATACGCTGGGCTGTCGAAAATAGATCCTGGTATATGGCCTTGATGAACCCGGATGTCAGGCACTTTGCTGACGATGATCTGAAGACAGCGCTTGGCGATTACTATGCAATGCTCACTAA
>JALEGM010000154.1 GCA_022763145.1 Aquisalinus sp.
ACTCGCGGCCAGATTTCTACTTTGCAATATCGGGGCTGAGTTTGTCTAATCTCTTCCAGTCAGCTGGCCTAGAGGCGTCAGCCCCTCAGCCACTGGCTGATAGGCTAAGGCCGAATAACCTGGAAGAGGTGGTTGGACAGGATCACATACTGGGGGAGGGAAAGCCTTTGGCGCGTATGCTAGCCGCAGGCAGACTTCCTTCCATAATCCTTTGGGGACCTCCAGGTGTCGGCAAGACAACAATCGCCCGTTTGATGGCGGACACGGCTGACCTCGAATTCCATCAGATATCTGCGATTTTCTCCGGTGTCGCTGAGCTGCGAAAAGTGTTCGCACAGGCAGAGGCAAGACGCGCGACAGGACGTGGCACACTATTATTCGTAGATGAAATTCACCGTTTTAATCGCTCTCAGCAGGACAGTTTTCTACCGCATGTCGAAAGCGGTCTCATCACCCTGATCGGTGCCACAACTGAAAATCCGTCTTTTGAGTTGAATGCTGCGTTGCTTTCTCGGGCCCAGGTCTTGACCTTGCGGCGGCTTGATGATCTTGCCCTTGAAGAGCTGCTTGCGCGTGCCGAGTTGGCAGAGAAACGTGACTTACCTCTTACGCCTGAAGCCAGAAGTGTCTTGAAAACTATGGCGGACGGGGATGGGCGTTTTGTGCTCAATCTTGTCGAAGAAGTCTTCACATATTCACATGATGAACCCCTGAATGCGGCTCATCTTGCCGAGTTTGTTCAGCGCCGCGCACCTGTTTATGATAAGGCACAGGAAGGTCATTACAATCTTATCAGTGCATTGCATAAGTCAGTACGAGGCTCTGATCCTGATGCTGCTCTGTATTGGCTTACCCGCATGTTATCAGCTGGGGAAGACCCTCTTTATTTGGCACGGCGTCTGGTGCGCATGGCGAGCGAGGATATTGGATTGGCCGACCCGCAGGCTCTGCAGGTATGCCTGGCTGCGAAGGATGCCTATGATTTCCTGGGCAGCCCGGAAGGTGAATTGGCCCTTGCTCAAGCTGCGCTTTATCTGGCAACAGCGCCTAAATCCAATGCGGTATATTCCGCCTACAAGAGCGCTTGGGCATCTGCAAAGCAGACCGGTTCGCTCACGCCTCCTCCTTACGCTATGAATGCGCCAACAAAGATGATGAAAGATTTGGGTTATTCGGACGGGTATATTTATGACCATGATGCGCCAGATGCATTCGCCGGGTTAGATTACTTCCCGCCAGATATGTCGCGTGAGGAATATTATGAACCTGTGCCGCGCGGGTTTGAAAAGGAAATCCGCAAACGACTGGAATTCTGGGCAAATCGCCGTCGCGTCAGGAGTACAGATGCATGACAGATCTTTCGCAATACAAGTTTCTTGCTCTCGGGCTTTTTCTTGTTTTTTTTCTTGTTGCTGAACGACTTCTGCCGGTTGCGCGCCCTGAAAAGGGAAATGGCCGTGTTTTCGTGAACGCCGGATTATGGGCATCTGTGCTACCAGTGTCACCTCTGTTTGTTGTGCCGATCAGCCTCTGGGCAACGGGAAATCCCTTGTGGCAAAGACCGGAATGGTGGAGCGGCTGGCAGGGCCTTCTTATAGATCTGTTACTTCTGGATCTCTGGATTTACTGGATGCACCGTGCATTCCATGAAGTTCCTTTCCTCTGGCGCTTTCATGAAATTCACCACCGGGATGAAACACTTGATGCAAGTTCTGCTGTACGCTTCCATTTTGGTGAAGTGATGATCTCAGCTTCGGTGCGCCTGTTCCTGATCTTCACTTTTGCGATCCCATTCACTAGTGTGATTATCTTCGAGACTATCGCAGCGCTATCAGCCATCTTTCAGCACTCGAATGTTCGTCTGCCAAAGTGGCTTGAACGCCCGCTAAGCTGGATCATGGTTACGCCATCGATCCACTGGATTCACCATCATGTCACAAAAGAAGATACCAACTCGAACTATTGCAACATTTTCAGTTGGTGGGACCTTATTTTCAAAACACGTAGCAAAACGGTGCGAACACCAGAAATGCGTATCGGACTAGATTACACTAGCGATCAATCACTGGTGAAATTGTGGCTACAGCCATTTAAAAAGAGGGAAGGCTGATGCGAGATTTTTCCCTTTGGCTGGCCGTTGCCACGGGCGGCGGCATTGGTGCAACAATAAGATACGGTGTTTCCCAACTAAGTGGTCATTTCATTAGTGACGAGTTTCCATGGGGCACATTGTTCGTGAATGTGGCCGGCTCCTTCGCCATGGGGGTACTTGCCGCCTGGTTGTTGTCCCGGACTTCCGATAATCAGATGCTGCGGGCTTTCTGGGGAGTAGGAGTCCTGGGCGGATTTACAACCTTTTCCGCATTCTCCCTTGAGACGATCACACTCTTTGAGAAAAAAGCCTACGCTGCGGCAGGGGGGTACCTGATGGCTTCGGTTTTTTTGTCAGTCACGGCATTGCTGTGTGGTCTCATAATAGGAAGGTCGGCATTGTGACAGGCGTACAGATGATAGAAGTAAAGGACGCAGACAGTGATATGCGTCTTGATCGCTGGTTCCGGCAGCATTATCCGCAAATCCGTCATGGCGAGCTGGAGAAAATGCTCCGTAAGGGCAATATCCGTGTTGATGGTGCAAAGGTAAAGTCTAATTATCGCCTAGCGGTAGGGGAAACGATCAGGGTGCCGCCAGTCGCAAATGAAGAGGAAAAGTCGGATAAAAACGTCCAACAGCGCCTTTCAGCAGATGACCGTGCCTTCATGGAGTCACTTGTCATCTACCGTGACAAGCATGTGATGGCCTTGAACAAGCCTTTCGGCATCGCAGTGCAGGGCGGGCCCAAGACAAGACGTCATCTGGACGGGATGCTGGACGCACTTGCTGAGAATGATGAGCGCCCGCGTCTTGTGCACCGGTTGGATAGGGATACAGGTGGTTTGTTGATCCTGGGTAGAACGCGCAAGGCAGCTGCGTTTTTATCCGAAGCATTCCAACGGCACCAGGTTCAGAAAGAGTATTGGGCCTTGTGCGTCGGGATGCCGCATCCCATGCAAGGGACGATAGACTTGCCGGTTGCCAAAAAGATGATCCGTGTTGGTGAGGACGAACAAGAACGCATGGTGGCTGCTGATGGGGAAGAAGCGCGAAAGGCGTTTACTGATTATCAGGTAGTTGAAGAGGCTGGTGGCAAGGCCTGTTTCATGGCTCTGCGCCCCTTGACAGGCCGCACGCATCAGTTGCGCGTTCATTGTGCGGCCATGGGGCACCCAATTGTCGGGGATGGCAAGTATGGAGGAGTGCGTGCTAAATTGGAGGGCGTGTCGGCCAAAATGCACCTGGCTTGTCGTGCTATGACATTCCCTAATCCAGCTGGTGGCCGCCCACTTAATTTGCAAGCGGAATTGACGGGCCATATGGCTACTTCCTGGAAGTTCTTTAACTTCAGTAAGTCCCCGGAAATCATCTGGCCGGAGGTGCGTTGATGGAAGCACCTGCTTACCCAAAGAAATTTTTCAAGCAGGCCAGCATCGAGCAAGCAGATTCTGGCTGGCAGGTGTTGCTTGACGGGCGTCCAGCCAGAACACCGGCCAAGAACCTATTAGCCAGTCCTTCACAACGTCTCGCAGACGCCATGGCGAATGAGTGGAACGCTCTGGATGAGGATATCAATCCGTATCATTTGCCGCTTTCGCGTCGTCGCATGATTGTTATTGATCGTGGTGCAAGCGATATTGATAAGTGGAGAGATATTGTTCTCGAGTATCTTGGCTCAGATCTTCTTTGTTACCGAGCGGATCACCCTTCGGATCTGGTTGCGCGGCAGGAAAAAAACTGGTCACCTTTTCTCAGCTGGTTCGAAGAGGAGACAGGCGAAACCTTGGCGGTGACGAGCGGCATATTAGCGGTTGCACAACCTGATATAACGATAAAAGCTGTCCATGATATTTTGATGCCCTTGGATGCTGATACTCTTTCCTGTCTGGCCGCAGCAACAGAAATGACGGGATCGGCCGTGCTGGCCCTGGCCTTGTGGAAGGAAAGAGCAGATACTGAAGATATATTTGCAGCCTCCCAGCTCGATGAAACCTATCAAGTAGAAAAATGGGGAGTTGATCGCGAGGCGCAGGAGAATGAAAACCGGCTTAAAAGCGACTTCCTCAGTGTTGCGACATACCTCTCATTATGTCAGCTATCAGATTGATTACCTTTCCACGCTCTGTAATTTATGCGCGCGCCGTTTTGGCCATACTCCGGCGAACACATCTCCAGGATCAGTTCTGCTACTTCATCAGGATGCGGTAAAGTTTCCGGGTCCTCACCGGGCATGGCTTTCGCGCGCATTGATGTGCGCGTTGCGCCTGGATTGAGTATATTGGCCTTGATTGATGAGGTTGCTATTTCGTTAGCATAGGTTTTGGCTAATGCTTCCAGGCCGGCTTTTGATACGGTGTATGCCCCCCAAAAGGACTTGAATGTTTCTGTCGTACCGGTTGAGATATAGACTACCCGACCCGCGTCGGACTGGTGCAAGAGTGGATCCAATACCTTTGTCAGATGCCAGTTTGCGGTCAGGTTGATGGACAGCAAGCCATCCCAGATTTTGCGATCAACATCTGTGATTGGCGTCAGGTCATTGAGGGCACCGGCATTGGCAACAAAAATATCGAGCTTGCCGAACCGCTGGCTGAGGGCAGGGGCAAGTTGGTCTATCGCTTCACTGTTGCTGATGTCGACCGGTATCAATGTCGCGTGGCCATCAAAACTTTTGATCTCATCATCCAGTTCTTCAAGCGCACCGGTTGTCCGGGCCATGGCGATAACATGTGCACCAGCTTTTGCGAGTGCGATTGCCGTACTGCGGCCAATGCCACGCGATGCACCCGTCACGAGGGCAAAACGCCCATTGAGATTGTGTTCTTTTTCCATGGCAAACGCCTATCAGATGTTCGGGAAAGCAGGCACCCTTTTATTGCAGTAGACTAGAGAAATGCTTTTATTCGATCTGCCAGTTTTTGCAGGTCAGCCGGATCGGCTTGTCCACTTCCGTGTGGTTTTACGGACCTGGTTTGCCACATGGGAATGATGTGGAAATGCAGGTGAAAAACAGTTTGTCCGGCAGCTTCGCCATTGAACTGAACAATACGGATACCTTCC
>JALEGM010000155.1 GCA_022763145.1 Aquisalinus sp.
AACTGCGGCAATGCGTTTCATTTATCTGTCCAATACTGCTAAACGGCCTTCAACTTGCCATGAGGACCAGGTCTTTACAATGAGCCACTGGTAGCCATTTATGGGAATATGCGCAATGGCCGGGTGCGGCGAGAGATCATGAAAGTGTGTCCATGGAAGAGATGAGTGAAAATAAGAGAGACCTGACAGTTTTGCTGGCTGCGCCGCGCGGGTTTTGTGCCGGCGTTGACCGGGCAATCGAGATTGTCGAGCGCGCCCTCGAAAAGTTCGGCGCACCTGTCTATGTGCGCCATGAAATTGTCCACAATGACCATGTGGTTGGACGACTGCGCGATATGGGTGCTGTCTTTATTGATGAACTGGAAGAAGCCCCCGACGACCGACCTGTGATCTTCTCCGCTCATGGCGTACCGAAGTCTGTTCCCGCAGAAGCAAGTGCCCGGAACATGATCTTCGTGGATGCGACCTGCCCCCTCGTCTCCAAAGTGCATGTGGAGACAGAACGACATAGCAGCAAGGGGTTGGAAATCCTGCTGATCGGTCATGAAGGTCACCCGGAAGTGGTTGGCACCATGGGGCAGCTGCCAGAGGGAGAGATCAAACTGATCGAAACCGAAGAAGACGCCGAGACCTTTGAGCCACGCGATCCGGAAAAACTCGCTTATGTGACACAAACAACGCTGTCTGTAGATGATACAGCGGCGATCGTAGACATACTGCAGCGGCGCTTCCCCAAAATCTCGATGCCGCATAAAGAAGACATTTGCTACGCAACCACGAACCGTCAGGAAGCAGTGAAGGCTATCGCGCCACGAGCAGAGGCGCTTATCGTGATTGGGGCGGAAACTTCCTCCAATTCCAAACGTCTCGTTGAGGTGGGGGAACGGCATGGCTGCCGCTTCGCGGTTCTCGCCGCGGAAGCTACGGATGTTGACTGGCAGGCGTTGGAAGCCATCAAGCCGAACACGGTTGGCGTGACCGCCGGAGCATCCGCGCCGGAGCATCTGGTACAGGAAGTCATCGAAGCACTGAGGTCACGCTACAACGTCACAGTGGAAACGATTGAAACTGCCAAGGAAGATGTGACCTTTAAAATTCCGCGTCTTCTTTCTGCCTGAGATATGGCTGTCTTCACGCACGTAACAGAGGCTGACCTCAGGAACTTTCTGTCGTCGTATGATGTCGGTCAGATTCGCAGCTTCAAGGGCATTGCTGAGGGCGTCGAGAATACGAATTATTTCCTGCAGACAGACCAAGCCCGTTTCATCCTGACACTTTTTGAAAAACGGGTGCCTGAACAGGATCTGCCATTTTTCATGAACCTGATGAACCATCTGGGAAGCGCTGGTCTGCCGGTTGCTGCCCCTGTAAAATCACAGTCAGGGCAGATGCTTGGCAAGCTGAACGGGCGCCCTGCTGCACTGATCTCTTTTCTTGAAGGCACGTCCAAAGACACCCCAGACAAGCAAGACTGCACAGCCTGCGGAGATATGCTGGGACGTCTCCACTTGGCCGCAACTAGCTTCGACGAAACCCGCGACAACGCTTTCTCCTTAAGTGGCTGGGAGAAACTGGCTGCCGCGTGCGGTAAGACAGCAAATAATTGTTCACCAGACTTGCAGGTCTTTATCCAGGATGAGCTGGCATTTCAGCGCGGCAACTGGCCTGCACCCGGCAGCCTGCCGCAAGCTGTAGTACATACTGATCTCTTCCCGGACAATGTTCTGTTTCTGGATAGCACGATCAACGGGGTCATTGATTTTTATTTTGCCTGTACGGATTATCTTACCTTTGATCTCGCAGTAACATTGAACGCTTGGTGCTTTAACGAGGTGCATGAATTTCAACCAGAACAAGCCGAAGCGCTGCTAACGGCTTATCTTTCACATCGCCAGCTTTCAGTCGCAGAGAGAGCTGCCTTGCCCGTATTCCTGCGTGGCAGTGCATTGCGCTTTTTACTGACCCGCCTTTATGACTGGATCAATCAGGACCCGGCAGCGCTAGTCACCGTGAAGGACCCGCTTGAATATCGTGACAAACTGCGCTTTCACCAGAACAACTATTTCTGGGAAATGATCAATGAGTGATATTAATATTTACACGGATGGTGCCTGTTCAGGCAATCCCGGTCCCGGCGGCTGGGGCGTCCTGATCCAACGAGGGCAAGAGGAAGAAGAACTCTGCGGTGGCGAACCCGAAACCACGAATAATCGCATGGAAATGATGGCCGCCATCAAGGCACTCGAGCATATGCCTGCAGGCGAAGCCGTAACCCTGCATACGGATTCCACTTACGTCATGAAAGGCATTACCGAGTGGATCAAAGGCTGGAAGGCCAAGGGGTGGAAAAACAGCCAGAAGAAACCTGTCAAGAACAAGGACCTCTGGCTTGTGCTGGATGAACTTGTCGGCACCCGTCAGGTTAACTGGCAATGGGTCAAAGGCCATGCCGGCAATGAAGGCAACGAACGCGCCGATGCTCTCGCCAATAAGGGTATGGACGGCGTTCGGTAGAGAGTGCGCCGCCTCACCTGCCCCAGCGGGCAAGCCATGTTTGCAGTGCCGTATCCGCAATCCAGTGAGGTGGTTTCAGTGTATCCACCTCATCGCCCAGAACCAGACCGCGCATCAGACAGCCATGTTCAATCATTCCCTGTAACTGGCCGCCGAGATGACCAAGGTCATCTGCTTCCTCGACCTCACCAGCTTGAATGCAGGCATGAATGGCAGCGCCAAAAACCTCCCCGACACGGGATTTGATCCGTTCGTAAAACATATCGGCAAGATCACCTCCTTTGCCTGTTTCAGCAATCAGCATACGCATGATGGCGCGCGTCTCGGCGTCACTTAGCAAATCTGCATAGGCTCGAACCAAGGATTGTAATGCCTGCATGGATGATACTTCGCCCGTGGGCAAGGCTGTCTCCAGTCGCTCAAGGCTGGTCACGGCCACGGCTTCAAACAGCGAGGCCTTGGACGGGAAATGCCGGTACAGCGTTGCCGTCGACACTTCCGCCAAGCCAGCGATTTCCTCCATTGACGCACGGGCATAGCCATCCCGGCGAAACAGCTCCCCGGCGGCTTTCAATATCGCCGCATGCTTCCTTGCAGACCGCGCCTGACGAAATTCTTTCGTACCCATGGACATCCCTAACTTTGTTCCCTATCTAGTGTAAACGAAAATGTTCATTTTACTTTGCGAAAGGGAAACCGATGACTGTGATGAGATGGAGCCTGCTGGCGGTGGTCGTTCTAGGCGCAGGCAGTTGCGCTGCTTTCGGGGACTTTACAGATGACGACCCAGGGCTATCCGAAGCGCCTGGCACATTTCAGGGCAGGTTTCTGGCCGTTTCTGACACAGATATGACCGCCACCGCTTATGCAGACGGACAGTTGGAACCACAGGCCGGCGCCAGCGACACAATGAGTCTCCTGGTGGATGGCAAAGTCGAAACTGCTGTTGTGGCCTCAAACTCGGTAATCTCATGGCCGCAAATTGTAGATGCTTCCAGCGATGGACTGCTCGCCTTTGTCGTCGAAACGAAAGGCCCCGCAGCACCCGATGCAACTTCTTACGACAACGTCTATACGGACTTTCCCATCGGCAAGCAGTTATCCATTTTCTCGGTCACAGACGACAAGCTTGAATTGATACAAGAGATAACTGATATGGGTGAAAACTTGCAATCGATCGAATATAACGAGAGGTGTAACTGTCTTTTCGTGGCCAACGAGACCACCGATGAAGAACTGGTGGTTATTGCCCTGACTCCGGATGGCAGGACCAGCGATATACGAAAATTCGCTCTTTTACCGCCATACAACCCTGAAGACACAGAAAAACGTGTACGGACAATTCATATCTCACCAGATGGCACATTACTCGCCGTCAATGTCGCGAACAGGCGCATTCAGTTCTATGAAATCATCAGCGATGAAACCGGATTGCCTTTTCGCGTTTCCGCTATCGGCACCCCTGTAGAAAAACTGGGACGTCGGCTGTCAGTCGGTAAGTGGACCCCTGACGGTAGCTATTTCATCGTCACCGATGTCAACTGGTCCGACAATACACTCTTCATGCTGACACAAGGCCCAGGACAATTGAGTACAATCAGTCCGCCCCGGAACGGAACGGCAGCGAAGATTGTCAGTCAGGTAAAAGTAGGCCGCAGCCCAGAAGGCTTTGGCATCAGTCATGATGGCACGCGCCTGGCCACAATCAATATGGAGCGCACATACTTGCCAAACCTGCCGTTCCTGTCTTTCTGGCAGGGGCGCCGAGCTTACTCCATTTCACTCCTGTCATTTGAGACCGAGACGGGTGTTTTGTCTGAGCTGGACCGAATCTACCAGGCTGGCATTCTGCCGGAGGATGTTATCTTTGATAAAACCGGGCAGAATCTAGCCGTTGCGGTATTCCACCGCCGCAAGGGCGCTGACCGGCAGCGTGGCTTTATCGACTTTTTCTCTATTCAGGATGACCGACTGAGATCACAAGGTGTTACGCAAGCAGTACCGCGCGGCGCCCACGATCTCGTCGGCCTTCCGTAAGGCTAGCTTAGTCAGCCGAAAACACGGCGCAGGATTTCCGAGGTACGCTTAACCGGATCCCGGCGAATAGCAGCCTCTTCCTGCCCGATGTAATAGAACACCCCATCAAGGCCTTTGCCGACGCCGTGATCAATCAACTGGTTCTTGGCATCAGCACCGTATTGCGGGGCTAACGGAATGTTCCGCAAACTGGCGACAAGATTGTCATATGTCTGGATTGCACCTGCCTGTTGCAAGGCGTTGACCATAATCGGACGGAAAAGCGAGGTGAGCCGTGGTGTGGTGGTACGCTGAAGGTATTGCGTTGCCGCATTGGACGGACCACGCACAATGCCTATTGCATCTTGAATAGAGAGGCTGGAAACAGCCTGAACAAAGATGTCGCGGGCAGCCGGCGCTGCGGCTTCTGCTCCCCGGTTCAACTGCACCTGAAGATTATCCAGAGTGCCTGACAGGCCAAAGCGTGCAAGCGTTGATTGTGTCTCCCCCAGAAATCCCGGTAGCGGAATACGAATTCTGCCATCATCAAGGTAACCACCCCGACGGCCTACAGTGGTGATGGCTGCAGAAATACCATTATTCAGTGCTGCCCGGATACCTGATGCAGCCTCTGCCTGCGTCAAACCAACTCCGCCAGTGCCCCCAGTCGTTTCTGCGAGGATACCAAGCAACGCTTCCTGATCTGCCGTGGTACAAGCTGTCAGACCCAACCCGAAAGCCGAAGCCATCAGGGTACGTCTCGTCATTATTGCGCTCATGATATCCTCCTAAATCAATACGTATAGACTGCCAGTAGCTTAAAGCTGACCCAGCATATAGTCCGCGGAAGACACTTCATAAGCGCCGCCCTGCTCGACATTTAACTCAGCCACAGTACCATCGTCGACGATCATCGAAAAGCGCTGCGAGCGCCCACCCATCCCAAAGCCGGAAGCATCCAGCTCAAGGCCAAGTGCTTTGGTGAAGTCGCCATTACCGTCAGCCACCATGACGACTTTGCCTTGCGCGCCCTGATCTTTTGCCCAGGCGTCCATAACAAAAGCATCATTGACGGACATGCAGACAATCTGATCGACACCTTTTTGCGCCAAAGCCTCAGCGTGCTCTACGAACCCCGGCAGATGTTTGGCGGAACATGTCGGTGTGAAAGCACCCGGCACAGCAAAAAAGGCGGTTTTCTTACCAGCGAATAACTCACCGGTCTGGGTCTCTTGCGGACCTTCCGGCGTTCCCAACATCACTTTTACATCTGGTAGTTTATCACCTTTGGTAATCGTCATGAGTCTCTCCTATGAAAATATCTCTCGCATCGTGTTAGGCCGTTGTGCTGCTTGCGTCCAGCCATCACAGTGCCTAGCTTGGAGCGATGATAGAACTTAAGTCACGCAGTCCCATGCAAGAATCCCTCGCCGGGCAGTTATTAGTTGCCATGCCCAATTTGAAGGAAGGCTGCTTCGAACAATCAGTTGTTCTGATCTGCTCTCATGACGAAAGCCATGCCATGGGGTTGATCGTCAACAAGCAAATCACGGATGTTAGCTTCACAACACTTCTCGAACAGCTCGAGATGGAACCAGCAAACAAAGCCGGAAACCCGGTAGTACACTTTGGCGGGCCGGTGGAGACAAAGCGCGGCCTAATCCTGCATGACCTGTCACACCGCAGCGACGAGACGGTTGAGGTTACCGGGGAGATTGGTCTGACTGCGACACGGCAAATGCTGGAAGACTTGAATGAAGGTCGTATTGGCCACGATAAATGTGTTACGCCTGCCCTTTTGTGTATGGGGCACGCTGGCTGGGCACCTGGGCAACTCGAAGGAGAATTGGCTCAAAATGCATGGCTGAATGTTCCTGCCTCGCGCGAGTTGGTGTTCGCACCTGATCCGCAACGGACCTGGGAGAAGGCTTTATCCAGTGTAGGTGTCAGCAAGTCGATGTTTTCAGCAGCCTGGTCAGATATCCGAAATCCGGATGCACCGCTGAATTAGTTTTTTGCGGAAGATATAGGCTACCGCAGGTCACCAACGATCGCCTGACCAGCCTGTTCAGGCTCACCTGCTGCTTCCGGCGCGCCGTAATAGAAACCTTGTGCAAAATCACAACCCAGGTCCTTCAACAAGCGCGCTGTGGCCTGGTTTTCGATTCCTTCTACCACAACTTGTGCGCCTGCACGGCGCGCCATGTCCATAATACCGACCAACAACTTCTCAGCCTGCGGATTACCTGGTAGTGAGGAAATTAATGACCTGTCCGTCTTGATCATATCAAACGGGAATTTGCCAAGTCGGCTAATCTGGGAATGGCCGGAACCGAGGTCGTCCAGCGCCAGGCGCGCACCAGCCTTACGTAATGAAGTTGCGACGCTGAGCGCTTTTTCCTGATCTTTCAAGACATGGCTTTCGGTCAGCTCAACCACAAGCGAGCCTTTCGGCAGGCGATGCTTTTTGATTTCGCCTTGGACGATCTCGACCAGTTGCTCATTCAACAGGCTATCTGCCGAGACATTAAACGACACAAACTGTCCAAGGCCCGGCTGCGCCTGGAGCCAGCTACCAAGTTCAGCAGCGGCTTCCTGCGCCACGACACGAATAATGTCCGTCTCGATGCCCGCCTCAACAGCCGAATGAATAAACTGATCAGCAGAGATACCGTCAGGATTGCCGGGTTGCTGCCAACGTGCCAGCGCCTCAAACCCGATAATCTCTTCATCGCTGACCCGGATGATCGGCTGGAAGAACGTACGGATCTCACCACGCGACAGCGCTGTACGGAGCTTCTCTATATCCGACTTGCGCGCACCGGCTTCACGTTGTGCGGCGACCTGCTTCATATCATCAGGCATTTGGCGTGGTGGCGCACCCGCAGCGTCCACCTTCGAAGTGATACGGGCAATAAAGCCATCCTCATCAAGCTCTCTGTTGCCGGCAAGCCGGACTGGCGCTCCGTTGTGCAATGATAGGGTAATATCGAACGAGCCAGCCTGAGGGTCGCCACCACCGAGAATTGCATCATCATACTGATCAAGGTCGCCATGCGCGATGAGATTACGCATATTTTCAGGAGACAGTTCATTTGATGAATTCACACCAAAAAGCGCCAGGACTTCATCCGTGGCTTCCACGGTGTCATCCGCAGACCATGACCAGTCAGACCGATCAATCGAGGCTGCAACTTGTACAGCGGCCACGCCTGCTGCTGCCGCAGCAACCGGCGCCGCCCGACGATCAGCTGGCCTTTTGCCCCAAAGTGCAGAAATAGGAGATTCGCCTTGCGCAGGTGCGCTGCGACGTGGCTCTTCAGCCGGCTCTCTGTGTACCGGTTCTGGTGCTTTAGGTGCTTCTTCAACTTCCTCCGCGGCGTCAGTCGCAAGTACGGGCTCACGACGTGTCGGCCGTGCCGGTTCATCCGTACGCTCCGGCGCGACCAGTGGCGTCGCTTCTTCGACCTCCGCGAGACCAACAGGCATTTCCCGCTCATCAGCCCCAAAGGCCATGGCTGGTTCGCTGCGGGGTAATCCCTCAGTTGCGGTCACGCCAGCATCCGCCTTGACAGGCACAAGCGCCAGTAATCCCGCCAGCACAACGCCGCCCGTCAACATGACATGCGGTGTGATAGCACCAATCCAGTTGCTAACGCCCATATTGCCGCCGATTATAATCGCGAGAATAGAAGCACTTGCCAGCATCACACCCGGCGCCACCAGCATAGCCCGACGATCAGATCCAAATCCCTGATGTAATACCAGAACAGTCGCAAAGAACGCTGTCGCAGCAATAACAAGACGCATTGGGCCGTTTGCGTCTACTGTCCCCACGAAACCAACCACACCAAGGCCAATAGCCCCCAACATCGCCAACAGCATCAACGCGCCCAGCAAAGCATTGTTGCGGGCAGCACGAACACTTGCCGTCAGGAACAAGAGAACCGTTGTGACGAACAGCCCCTGCAAAACCAGAGCACTTCCCTCCGGCAGAAAATCAACGCGGCCGAAGGCAAGCGCTTCCATCATGGCCGTCATACCGCAAAGACCTGCAGCTGTCGCTGCTGTACCGCTACGCCGGAACAGCGCAATCAACAGAAAAACGATCAGACTGCCGCCTAGGAGGCCAAGAATAATGCCCTCACTCAGCATAATCTCGCGCGGATAGGAGATGGCCTGCGCGCGTGCCTGCTCGAAAAACTCACCAAGCTGTATAGCTGCCCAAAAACTGTTCACTTCTACCTCACCCCATCACACCAGGACAGGCCCTCGCTGCACCCCTGCTGATACCGCGACCTGAAGGCTAATTGTCGCCGTCAGAGCGCACTGGCGCAAGGGAAAAATGACATCGAAACAGGCAATGCAAATTCGGCTCCATTTTCGCCCAAAGCACGGTGATCAAGGCATTTTCGCAAGATCATGCAGGGCAGCGGCAAAATCTGACCGGAGCAACGCGAACAAAAGATGGTCCTGCCTTTCGTCGTTAATGCGCAAATATCGGCGGGCAAGCCCCTCCTCAATAAACCCGGCTTTACGCAACAAGTTTGCAGAAGCATGATTATGCACGAGGCAGGCAGCCTCAATCCGCTCTAATCCCAACCGTTCAAAGGCGTGGCTTACGACTGCACAAACCGCAGCAAAAGCGTATCCACATCGCACATGCTCCGCCCCGACCCAGTAACCGAGTGTTCCTGTCATCGCCGCGCGATAGCGGATGTTTGACAGGGTGCAGCCTCCGACCAGCGCATCATCTCTGGAGCGGAAAATAAAATAAGGCCTTGCCGTGCCTGCCCGAATATCATGCGCGTATAGCCGCAGTTTCTTTCGAAAAACCGGCCTTGCCAATTCCTGCTCTATCCAGCGTGGCTCAAAAGGTTGGAGATGATCCCGGCTGCCACCACGTAAAGCTGCCCAGGCTTCGTAATCTTCAGCTCGAGGATAGCGCAGATAAACGTCTTCCTGACACAGGACAGGATTACGCGGATCATTCAGTGGATAGTCCCAAAGTGCCATTGCGTGAAAGCACCGCTAAGCAACTGACCGGATATGTTGTTTCATGACCTCAAGGTCATTCGGCAGTACTTTCAGGAACTCCTCACGGTTAAAGAGGTCTTCCAGACCTGTCGGCAAACTTGGCCTTGTGCCAGTTGCTTCTTCTACGACATCCGGGAATTTTGCCGGATGCGCTGTCGAAAGTGTCACCATGGGCCCAGTCGCCTCGCCTGCCGCCCTCGCCTTACCGGCAGCCACAAGGCCGACTGCCGTATGCGGATCAATTAGCTGGCCTGTCACGGAACTTATCTGCGCCATCATGTCGCGACTTTCTGCCTCGTCTGCCGCATAGGCCGCAAAACCGTCCCTGATGAAACTGAGCACATTCTCTGACAGGGTGAAATTGCCGTTTACTTTGAGATCGTTCATGAGCGTTGCCACCGCTGCATGATCTCGCCCCAACGCCTCACTCACCAATCTCTCGAAATTACTGGAAACCTGGATATCCATAGACGGAGAGATGGTCTTGTGCGTTTCTTGTGGCTCATAACGCCCTGTGGATAGCGTGCGCACCAGAATATCATTCAGGTTTGTTGCGATACATAACTTGTCTACCGGTAACCCCATGCGGGCCGCGACATAGCCGGCAAAGATGTCACCAAAATTACCTGTGGGCACAACGTAGGACATTCGGCGTGCAGGTCCGCCCAGACTGACAGAAGACGTAAAATAATACACTGCCTGCGCCATAATACGGGCCCAGTTGATTGAGTTAATTGCGCCCAGCCGAATGTCACGGCGGAAAGTTTCGTCTGCGAACATCGCCTTTACCAGCGCCTGACAGTCATCAAACGTTCCCTGCACGGCGATGTTGTGAATGTTGTCTTCACGCACGCAGGTCATCATACGTCTTTGCGTATCAGAAACCCGGCCTTCGGGATGCAGAATGAACACGGTCACATTACGCAAGCCTCGCAAGGCCTCGATAGCTGCTGCCCCGGTGTCGCCGGATGTCGCCCCAACAATCGTCAGTCTCTCATTTCGCTGACTGAGAACATGCTCAAATAGCTGCCCCAGCAGCAGCATGGCAAAATCCTTGAAAGCAAGCGTCGGCCCATGCGCCAGTTCCAGGATCCAGTCTTCATTACCAACCTGTATGAGCGGCGCCGTTGCCGGATGTTTGAAGCGACTATAGGCGGCTGTGCACATTTGCCCGAGCGTTTCAGAAGAAATCTCGTCGCTGACAAAGGGCAGGATCACCTCATGCGCAACATCTGCATAAGGACGACCGGCAAATGCTGTAATCTGCTCAACAGATAATTGCGGCCAGCTTTCTGGCAGGAAAAGGCCACCATCGCTGGCCAGGCCCTGTAACAGAACATCCGTAAAACTGCGGCCCATGTCCTGACCGCGTGTAGAATGATAACGCATGTGAAATTCCTGGCTGCACTCGCCCGCCTATGCACGGACATGTTTCAACTTCAGTTACATAGAAGGAATTTATTCTCAGCGTAAGCGCCTATCAGCAGTTTTTGTCCCAGACGGATTGCTGAGGTCGCGCCAGAAAGAGAATTACCATCATCCTGAAACACAGCTTCCGGAATTCCGGTCTCATCAATCGGGGTTTCGAGCCTGAGGATTCTGGACGGCGCAACATGCTCTGCATCAGCTCTGTGCTTGGCAAAGGCACGAGGTGCAGGAATTGAGCTGACAAGGAGCGCACCATCTTCAAGACGATTGATATTATCCGGGAAGCCATCAAGCAGCAGGCCTCTACTCTTTACTATTACACCAGAGCTTAGGTTCCGGTCATAGATCGTTATGGCCTTGCCTGAGGTCTCTGCCACATAAAGCTGTGATCCATCAGCTGAAATCTCGAGACCATTAGCAAATTTGAGTTCGGTCGCAGCGTTACTTAAAGAGCTGCCATCATAGAACAGTATCGACCCGCCTGCATTGCCGAACAAAAACCCAAGCTCTGCCAGCACCCCCTTGCCAGCCCCTTGCGATGCGTTGCTCACATAAAATGACCGGGAGCCAACAGCCACGACACTATTTGGTGTCGTCAGGCGCGGATCCCTCACGGTTTGGATGAGATCAAGCTGACCCGTTTCGCTAACGTCATAGATCAGGACAGCAGGATCCGCCGCATTCACGACAAACAACCGATGTACTCCCTCATCTTTGTACAGATCAATACCGAGAGGTTCAAATACTGTCGGTATGCCGCCCGTTCGGTCACGCCATGATGCCGTATCAAGAGGGTTTTCCGGGTCAAAGGCAATAATAGCACCTCGCACAGAGTCACTTTCATCTCGCCTGTCCATTGAAGACAACCAGACTCGCTCGAGAGATTCATCTGCAGCAAGGTCTTCCACACCGGGCACACCAACAACCGGGACACACTCTCCGGCATACTGGCTCTCAATGATTTCAAACATGTTCAGATGACGCATAGCCAGGAATGTCCCGGCGATAGAGGCGACCGCGAGGAAAATCAGAACAACAGAGGAGACAAGAAAAGTACGCATGGGCTTCACGTTTCAGCTCAGGCAAACAAAGCGCAACGCAATCACCGGCGCAAGACAATGCATGTAATTCTCGTGAACATGACAAAAAATTAGGCTAGCCATCAGCCCCTCAAATTGTGGTCTAACCATAAGTAAGAAATTGCTTGCAAAGGAGGAAACCGCGCTTTATCAGGCGCGTTCCAAATTTTAACGCTATGTCCTTGATGGAGCGCAGCACATGAAAAAAGACATTCATCCAGAGTATCACATGATTAATGTGGTCATGACAGACGGCACAACTTTCCAGACTCGTTCCACTTATGGTGAACCTGGTGCGACGCTGCAGCTGGATATCGACCCGACCTCACACCCTGCCTGGACCGGTGGCCCTCAGCGGGTTTCTGATAAAGGTCGTGTCTCAGCTTTCAAAAACAAGTTTGGGAACTTTGGCCTCTAAGCTAGTCTTCTAAAGAGATATTACAAAAAAAAGCCCGCATCAAATGCGGGCTTTTTTGCTATTACAGACCGTTTGAAAAAGCCGCCTGCAAGCTGCGCAGTTGCCCCGCAGCATCCCGCCCTGACAAGGGTGCCTGGTTGGATGCGAAGATATCCGCATCAATTCTTGATATACGCTGGTAGAGAAGACGCGTTTCCTCGCGCAGTTCATGCAATCGTGCTGGTAGTTGCGCTTCTTCGTCTTCTACTTCTGACTGTCGTTTTGCTTCAGGCTTACCGAGACGGTACTTATCCTCTGCAGCCTCTGCGTAGCTCATTTCATTTTCACGCACGGCCCGCAGGACCAGCAACCACGAGGCAATCTGCATCAATCTCGTTGTCAGGCGCATTGATACTGCAGCATATGCCAGCGCTTCTGAGCGCGACAATTCTTTAGCCGCGTCTCGTCCTTCGCCATCAAGATAAGTAGCGGTCTCCTCGACCAGCTCCATCCCTTCGGCGAAAATGTTGTTGAACAGTTTTGACTGAACAAAGCCGCGCACCTGAGCGCTCTCAACAATCGTTTCTTCAGTTGGTTTTTCGTGTGGCGTCACCAGCCTGCACTCCTCGAATTCAATTTCATACTCGCGCGTAATTGTCTTTGATGCAATCCAGCACCAGGTTTTTAGATTTTTGTTTTGATGCGTGTCCCGCTGCAGGCCTTTCAGATGCAGCATTGTCACACACTGTTGAAACACATAGAGCAATGGCCATGCCAGCAACCAGAACGCGAAAAAAGAGGTCGCCGTTTGTGCTTGGGGTAGATGGATGCCCCAAAGGGTGGCTGGCTGTTCGCCTTTTCCCGCAAAAAGGGGGCAAACAGGTGCCAGAAGCCGCAATTTTCAGTAACTTTAACGCGCTGTTGCGTTCTGAATGGGGACAGGCACAAATCAGCCTGGTAGACATGCCAATAGGTTTGGCAGACCAGGGCAGGCGTGGCTGTGACACACTGGCACGGCGTCAACTGGGCAAAGGACGGGCATCCAGCGTCTTTCCTGCACCACGCCGTCCCATGCTGGATTTTGCGACCTATCAAGAAGCTAATGAGTGGGGCAAAGCCCAGGGCGAAGGGGCAGGCGGCGGGCTCTCGAAACAGGCATGGAATATACTGCCGAAAATTCGCGAGCTCGATGCCTGTATGACACCAGCATTACAGGTCCAAATCCGCGAGGCCCATCCGGAAGTCGCCTTTCTTCGATTGAATAATGGACAACCAGTATCAGCCGCGAAGCGAAAGCCGGAAGGCCGCGAAATCCGTTCAGCACTTCTAACCGAAAATGGCTTCAAGCAATTAGGTGATATGTGGTCACAAATTGTCACCGCGCATGGCACTAAAGCGGCGCATCTGGATGACTTTTTTGATGCCTGCGCTCTTGCTTTAACCGCACAATCCATAAGCCTGGGTGATCAGGTATTACACCTCACAGAAGGACACATCGACAGCCGGGGATTGAAAATGGAAATCTGGGGTTAAGACTAGCTCTTGAAGAGTGCTTCAGCGGCGGCGGTTGCCCCTTGTCTTTTTTCAAGCGCCGCTTCGCAGCGACTGATTTCGCCTTTTAACAGTTCAATGCGCTCGCCAAGCTCACTGACGGAAAGAGCGGAGAGATCCTGCCCGGTTAGTTCATCAATCAGACGCTCGCCCCGTGGATCGGTGACAGAAGCCTTCAAAACATCATCCATACGCGCTATCTCCTCTCCACTCCATTCTGACAGTCCTGCCACCCCTGTCCAGTACCTGTCTGCAAACGAAAAGGCGATTTATATGAGCGACCAAAACCAGATGACGGCAATTGAGATCACGCAGGCGGGCGGACCGGAGGTGTTGCAACCTGCGCAACGCCCGATACCTTCCCCGGCTGATGGCGAAGTCCTGATCAAGCTCGCTGCTGCGGGCGTGAACCGTCCGGATGTTCTTCAGCGCATGGGATTTTACCCACCCCCGGAGGGGGCAAGCGACTTGCCTGGCCTTGAGGTCGCTGGCGAAATTATCCGTGTGGGTAATGGTATAGATGAAAATTGGATCGGTCGAAAAGTCTGTGCCCTGATGGCAGGTGGCGGCTATGCCGAATATGCGGTAGCTGACGCCGGGCTATGCTTGCCTGTTCCGGCTGGCTTCACCATGGCGGAAGCAGCCGCTCTGCCCGAAACTTTCTTCACTGTCTGGACCAATGTTTTCGAGGATGGGGCATTGCAGGCAGGCGAGCGGTTGATGGTGCATGGCGGGACAAGCGGCATCGGCACGACAGCCATCGAACTCGCGACAGCTTTCGGATCAGAAGTGATAACAACAGCGGGGTCAGCAGAGAAATGTGAGACCCTGAGAGAAATGGGTGTGCTTGCAGCCTATAATTATAAAGAGGACGACTGGGAGAAGCTCATCACAGATGCGGGCGGTGTCGATGTGATTCTCGATATGGTTGGCGGCCCGTATGTGGCAAAAAACCTGAACTGTCTGCGCCCTGGCGGAAGACATGTATCTATCGCCTTTCTCAGCGGCATGACAGCAGAAGTAAACATTATGCAGATCATGCGCGGCAAGCTGACACTTACCGGCTCCACGCTAAGAGCGCGTAGCAATGGCGAAAAAGCCCGTATCGCTAGAGCGTTGGAGGAAAAAGTCTGGCCTTTGCTGGAGAGCGGCAAAATCAAGCCGGTCATCGACAGCATCTTTCCGATGAAAGAAGCACACAAGGCACACACCCTGATGGAAGCCTCAACACATATTGGAAAGATTATTCTGACCACAGAGAGCTGACAGAGCACATGACTGAATATCTCGCACCAGGGCTGTTTCTGGTCTTGTGGATTGCTCATAGCTGGCTTGTTGAGCGCAGCCGCTGGCGCACACATGCCCTGTCCTGGCATATGGAAGAAGAGCGTCGAAAATGGATGCAGACCATGGCCAAAAGAGAGCTGCGGATGATCGACACGAATATCATCAGTGGCTTACAAAGTGGGACGGCCTTTTTTGCATCCACCTCATTACTGGCTATTGGTGCTGCTTTTACTCTCTTGAACAATACGGACAGTTTTCTTGAAATTGCCCAGAGCCTGCCTGCGCTCGTTAGGACATCTGATCCGACTGCCTTTCAGATCAAAGCCATCGGTCTGATGTTGCTCTATGCTTATGCTTTCCTGAAATTTGGCTGGGCTTATCGTCTGTTCAATTACGCTTCCATTCTGGTCGGCATGGTACCCATGCCCAACGATGAGGATCGACAGGAAGAAGTTGAGTCCTGCGTTGCCAAGGCAACCGCTATGTGCGTCGAAGCTGGTCGCGAGTTCAATCGCGGGCAGCGCGCCTTTTTTATTGCAATCGGCTATCTCGGCTGGTTTTTCGGGGATGTCTTTTTCGTCTTCAGCACTCTGTCCGTCTACACAATCATGGTCACACGCCAGTTCTTTTCGCCTGCTCATCACGCTGTTGATTAAGGCTCGCAAGACGCAATAACCCTGCATGCCAGAAATACAGGTTGGCATGTCTCGCCAATCTGCCTATATGCAAGATGTCTCAAGACAGCTTCCCCGACATTCTGGTGGTAAGCAGGGCCGGAAAATTTCCGGTCCGGAGCATGAGCTATATTCAAGGCTGGAGAAAACCATGATCTGGCCGGAGCAAGGAGAACAATAATGTCTGACGCCCCACTGATGCCAAAAGCAACGGCAGTCTGGCTGATTGACAATACGGCCCTGACTTTCGATCAGATCGCGGAATTCTGCGTGCTGCACCCGCTGGAAGTAAAAGGTATTGCCGATGGGGATGTGGCAGGGAGTGTCCGCGGCATCGATCCAATCACGCAGAACCAGTTGACTCGGGAAGAAATTGAAAAAGGCGAAGCCGATCCAAATTACAAACTGAAATTGCTGCGCCCGAAAACTGTTGTCGTCACCAAAGCCAGCAAGAAGAAGCCAAAATATACACCTGTGTCCAAGCGCCAGAACAGGCCGGATGCAATCGCCTGGATGGTGCGCAATCATCCAGAGGTAAGTGATGCACAAATCTCCAAACTTCTGGGCACGACAAAAAGCACGATCCAGTCGATTCGCGACCGGAGCCACTGGAATTCTGCGAACCTGGAGCCGCGGGATCCTGTAGCGCTTGGTCTGTGCAAGCAGATGGAACTCGACATGGTTGTGAAGAAAGCCGCCTCAAAACGTCCAGCGGCCCCTGCCCCGGATGAGGCTTCGGAAGGTCCGACATTAAGGCCGGCCGAAGAGACAACAGCACCGGCAGAATCGCCGGACGTACCCGAACAAACACCAGCAGAAGAAGTTGATGTGAGCAAGGTCTTTGCAAATTTCAGCGATCTGGGCAGCGAGAAATCAGACGGTTAAACCACTCGTTTGACTGTTACCCTGGATGGGCCGAGACCCTCACGTGATATTAACATCTCTAGCTAAAGGGTTAATTTTACTAAACAAATTAACCCTTAGTTAAAGTCACTTAACACGGTGTAAAACGCAAAAAGCCGCATCATAAGATGCGGCTTTTTTTGAATTCGTTAAGCTATTCAGCTATCGCAGGCTACCTAAATCAGGCCCTCGCGTTGCATCCGCTTACGCTCCAGTTTGCGGGCACGACGAACGGCCTCAGCTTTTTGGCGCGCTTTACGCTCTGATGGTTTCTCGAAATATTTCCGGCGCTTCATTTCCCGGAAAGTACCTTCGCGTTGCATTTTCTTTTTCAGGGCGCGCAATGCCTGCTCGACATTGTTCTCGCGGACGACGATGTTAACGATGGCCAGGGCCTCCTTTTAAGGCCTGTTCCGACGTGCCGGAGACAGGCAATTCAATGGTAAACCGGCATTACCGGCAGTTTCGGTCGCCAGCGTGAAGCTGGCACAAAATAAGTGTTCCCTTGAAGTCTCCCTCAACGGAACTGGCCCCATAGCAAACAGCCATTGGAATGTCTACTCTCAACATCTATGTAAGGCGAAAGATATCACCCGAGAGGAGGCCACAAATGGCCGCAAAAAAAGAAACCGCCAAACCCGGAACAACAGGCGACTATCCAGAAGATGACCTGGAAGCACTGCGCCATGCAATTCTGGAAGAAATGCGGATGGAAGCCGTCTTTGATGGCTGGACCCCCCAGGCCCTGAAGCGTGCTGCTTTCGCTGCTGGCATGACACAGGCGGAATGGTCACGTGGTGACCTTTACCGCGCTTTCCCTGATGGGATTGCAGATGTGCTCACCTTCTGGAGCGAGCAGACAGATCTGGCGATGGCAGAGGAATATGCCAATGCTGACCCTGCCCCCCAACGCATACGCGACAAGGTGACCTGGCTTGTACGGCGACGCCTTGAATTACTGGATGAACATCGGGAAGCAGCCCGCCGAGCAGCCGCAACGCTTGCTCTGCCCCCTTACGCCAATGTGGCGAGGCGATTGACCTGGGCAACATCTGATTCAGTCTGGCGCGCCTTGGGCGATACGTCTACAGATTATAATTACTACACCAAACGCACTATCCTGAGCGGCGTCTGGCTCTCTACACTTTCAAAATGGCTGGCTGAAGAAGCACTGGAAGGCGAAAACGCCTATGCCTCAACATGGGCCTTCCTCGATGACCGCATCGAAAACGTCATGCAGTTTGAGAAAGTAAAGTCAAAAGTGCTCAAAGCGCTGCCTGACACGTCAAATGTGTTCAGCTTTCTCAGTAAAACCAGATACGGTAACGCCCGGGACTGACAGAACTCAATCGTCTTTCCTGTCCGACAGATAGGTCACATGGCCCATCTTGCGTCCGGAACGCATCTGCTTCTTGCCGTATAAAGTCAGTCTGGCCTTGTCCTGAGCGGCAAAGGCAGACCAGTTGGCTGCCTCGTCCCCGATCAGATTTTCCATGCGGGCATCCGAATGGCGCGCAGTACTGCCAAACGGCCAGCCACATATTGCCCGGATATGCGCTTCAAACTGTCCCATGTAGCAGGCATCAGCAGTCCAGTGACCGGAATTATGGACTCGCGGCGCCATCTCGTTGACGCGCAACAATCCTGATTTCTCAAGAAAGAACTCAACTGCAAGCACGCCAATATAATCCAGTTCCTCGGCGATCCTGGTCGCAATCTCTTTCGCCTCTGTTTGTATATCAGTGCTGATATTGCAGGGCACGGAAGAAACACGGAGTATCCCGTCTTTATGTACGTTCTCAGGAGGATCATATGTAACAACACCCAGATCACTGCGCGCGAGAATGACAGATATCTCCCGCTCAAATGGGACAAACCCTTCCATGATACCTGGCGCACCCTTTAAGCCACGCCAGGCTGTTGCAGCTTCACTTTCTTCATGAATGACCTGCTGGCCTTTGCCATCATAGCCAAGCCGCCGCGTTTTCATGATCGCCGGAATGCTAGTGACGTTGAGAGCAAAACTGGCAGCTTCAGCATTGGCCACCGGCATGAACGGCGCTGTCTCGATCCCAAGGTCTTTACAGAAGCGTTTTTCGGTCAACCTGTCCTGCGCCACTTCCAATGCGCGCTTGCCTGGGCGCAACAATCCGCCAGCCTCAATGACCAGATCAGCACAGGCAACTGGCACGTTCTCAAATTCGTATGTAACGACATCAACTGACGACACAAATGCCTGCACGGCCTCCACATCTGTATAATCCGCACGGGTCCAGTCGCTTGCAACTTCCCCCGCAGGGCTTTTTTCGTCCGGGCACAGGATATGAGTGCGAAAGCCAAGATTGGCTGCAGCCTGGGACAACATACGCCCAAGCTGACCTCCCCCGAGAATACCAATCGTGGCACCTGGAGGTATAGGAGCAGCCTTACTCATACTTTCAGTCTCCAGAAGGTGTTTCGGCTACAGCCTGTGTCTGCGCCTCACGCCAGGCATCCAATCTCTTGGCAAGGGCCGGATCAAAGGCTGCTAGTACTGCGGCAGCCAAAAGGCCCGCATTGGCCGCACCGGCATCCCCTACGGCAAGCGTCCCTACGGGCACACCTTTTGGCATCTGCGCGATAGAAAGAAGGCTATCAAGCCCATCCAGAGTCTTGCTACGAACTGGTACACCAAAAACAGGTAATGGCGTCATAGCGGCCGTCATACCGGGCAGATGTGCTGCACCGCCGGCACCGGCAATGATTACTTTCAGGCCGCGTTCCTTTGCCGTTGCTGCATAATCGTAAAGGCGCTTTGGCGTGCGATGAGCGGATACAATCTTTGCTTCATACCCGACTTCAAGGGCATCCAGCACGTCAGCAGCCTTGCGCATAGTCGGCCAGTCAGACTGACTGCCCATGATAATCCCGACAACCGGCGTATTGGCCATGCATCACCTTTCCGGTGGATTGAAAAACAACGCTTATAGCAAATTCGCTCTGGCAGGCAATCAGACTTCAACCAGGGTTCGCGAGATGAATTTTCTTCGGAATAGTTTCAAATACGATCCATCCGCTTTGCTTTTTTTAAGGAATTTTCCACTACCGTTAAGAAGCAGTTTCGTAGAGGGCAAGAGATGCAGCAGCCACCAAGCAAGCACGAACAACTTCGAAAATCTGAGGCCGAGGCACAGGCACTGATAGACCTACCGGAAGATCAGGTGACGCCGGAGGTTCGCCAGCGAATATCATTTCTCGAGAGTGAAGTGACGCGCCTGAGAGCTGAGCTTGGCGAGGCCCGCAAACGCGTCTCTGAACTGGTAGAACTTGCCGACCGCGATCCGCTGATCGAAATCATGAATCGCCGGGCTTTTGTGCGCGAATTAAGCCGGGTGATGGCGGCCGTCGAACGCTACAATTTCAAATCAAATTTCGTCTATATTGACCTGAATGGTCTCAAATCGATTAATGACAATCATGGACACGCCGCTGGCGATGCCGTTCTGAAGCGCATTGGCGAAACGCTTGCTGCTCAAATCCGCCAGACTGATGCTGTCGGCCGCCTTGGCGGAGACGAGTTCGGGCTGTTACTGACTCATACGTCCACAGAAATGGCAGAAATGAAAATGAGCCAGCTGGCCAGCATTATTTCTGCCAAGCCGATGATCTGGAATAATTGCGCTTTACAGGTCTCAATATCCTACGGCGTGTTCCCGATCCTTCAGGGTCATTGCATCGAAGAAACGTTGATTGAAGCGGATCGGGCCATGTATGCCCAGAAAAATGCTGCACGTCAGGCTTGAAACGCTTTTAAGTTCGCAAACTGACCATCAGGCGATAATATCAGGCGTGACCTCGCCTTTCAGCTTGGCGATCTTATCCTTCAACGCCAGCTTGCGCTTCTTCATGCGCTGCAAGGTCAGCCGGTCATAAGGCATGCGCTCTTCCATCGTCGCAATAGCCTGATCGAGATCTCGATGCTCCTGTTCAAGATCCCCAACACGGATCATGACGCCTTCATCGTTCACGGCAGCATCGTGATTATCAACGACCGCTGCCACCGCATCAGTATCAGGGTTTGAACTGACAACTGTCAGCTTGGGTTTACCATCACTATGGCTGCCAGAATTTTCGTCAGACATCTGCGTCCCGATTTTCACTGTTTATAAGCTGTTGTGCCTCGGCAAAAAGACTGCCCGCACGTTCCATCTGGCCTTCTACGCTCAAATGGCCTGCAGGTTCAAGTTTCAGGCATAGCTGCCGATAGAGTCTGAAATAACGATGTTCTGCAGCGGGGTCAGAGCTGTTTCCCACTCCAGAAGCGAGATTCTGCGTGGCCTCAGCAAGAAAATCCTGCTCAAGGCGCTCAGTTTCCAATTCGAGATTTTTAACTTCCCGGCGAATACTCTTGCAGCCTTTTTTCGTCAGGACATCTTTCATATCTTTCATGTCCCGGCGCAAACTCCGTAAAGGTACGGTAACACGCTTGTGCCAGGCCTGCGTGCTGCGCAACAGGTCCGTTGTCTGATTTTCGCTTAAAGAGGAATACCAGCGACCTGCCCAGAAACACCACAGGATCAGGTTTACATCAAAATCAAATTCATCCTGCAGTTTCAGGAGTACCTCAGGTAATCCTGAAATATCATAGGTGGCTAATGACCAGTCCCAGAAGTCAGGGACATTTGCATTAATGCGACTCTCAGGCACTGCGTCTTGTGTCATCTCTGTCCTTTGGTGAGGTCCTCACCCCACCTTTTGGTCTCAGCCGTATCAATGCCATAAAGGTCAAGCACCCGGCAAACAGATTGCGTCACGATCTCATCCACGCTTTTAGGCTCTGCATAAAAAGCTGGCAGAGGCGGCGCAATCACTGCTCCCATTTCAGCAAGGCTTGTCATGGTCCGCAAATGCCCGAGATGGAAAGGCGTTTCACGCACCATCAATGTCAACAAACGCTTTTCTTTCAGAACAACATCGGCGGCCCGGGTAATCAGACTGGACGTAACACCTGTGGCAATCTCGGACATGGTTCGCACTGAACACGGGGCGACAATCATGCCTAAAGTCTTGAATGAACCCGAGGCAATTGCCGCCCCGATATCGGCGGGCGCGTAAGTTACATCAGCCAGCTCTTTCAGATCAGCGGCTTTCTGTTCCAGTTCATAGGAGACAGTCATCTCGGCAGGCTTTGACATCACCAGATGGGCTTCAACATCAGTCGTCCGGAGAAGCTCCAGCAGGCGCTTGCCATATACAACACCCGAGGCGCCCGTGATGCCCACAATCAGCCTGGCCGAATCTGCCATGAGTTACTGTTCCTTTGCACCGCAAATTAATCTTGCAGGATCATATACATAGATAGTTATCCCCATTTTAACACCTTATTGCGTGACAAACGCCTTTTTTGGGTGTGTAATTCAAGGTCTGGACAAGATTCTAACATATCCATTTGTGTTGAGACTGGCTTTGATGCGCAAACCGGGCCAGCCTCCCGTCCAGTATTTCTCAAACCCCAAACTGAAAGGAGAGCAATCATGTCGATTGAAGCACGCATGCAGTCACTCAATGAGCGACACCGCGAACTGGACAATGCGTTGAATGAGGAGATCAGTTACCCGGCGTTTGATGAAGACAGGGTTCAGGACCTTAAGCGCCGCAAACTGGCGATAAAGGATGAGCTAGAGCAGTTGAAAACCAGGGCGCCAAACTGATAGTTTGTCAACGTACACGAAATAAGCGCCCCGGTAACGGGGCGTTTTGCGTCTAGAGAACAAGCTGGAACATCTGAACAGGACATAGAGTAGATGGGTAGCAGATCTGTCATCGTCACAGGCGCCGGCTCCGGTATTGGTCGCGCTGTTGCTGAACGCTTCGCCCAGAGTGGCGACAAGCTGGTTCTGGTTGATAAGGACGAAGAGAGTGGTCGCCTCGTCACCGACATGATCGCCAAACAGGGTCGCGAAGTAAGCTTCCTGCACATGGATGTATCCAAAAAGCTGGACGTGCATAATGTCATTGCAGAGGCCCTGGACCTTTATGACCGCATTGATGTTCTCGCCCATTGCGACGGGTACTTCTTTTCAGCCCCTCTTCTGGAAATATCGGAAGAGGATTTTGAAAAAACCATCCGCTCGAACCTTTTCAGTGCCTTCCTCCTCAATCAGGCTGTTGCAAAACAAATCATTAAACAGTCGGGAGAACCGGCGGATGGTGGCGTCGACCAGGCACGAACCGGGGCCATTGTGAATATTACGACAACTGAAGCGGTCACAGCGAGTGCTGACCACGCGCTTTTTGCCGCGGTACAAGGAGGCCTCACACAGCTGACTAAAGCAGTGGCAATGACACTCTCTCCTTATGGGGCGCGCGCCAATGCGGTCGGTGTTGCTTCTATCCGCAAGGAACTGGAAGATGTGGAAACAGACCTTTCAGGCCGCGCGCCAGACGCTGCGAGGATTACGCCCCTCTCCCGCAAAGGCGAACCGGAAGAAGCCGCCAATGCGATCCACTTCCTGGCTTCGCCAGAAGCCTCTTTCATAACAGGACAAACACTGTTCGTGGACGGCGGGAGGCTCGCAATGCATGGTCAAGGCGTGCCAAAGAAAAAAGAAGAGTAGAACTTCCGTCTCAGGACGTTGCAGTTTTAGGCCAGCGGCGATGAAACCACAGCCATTGCCCAGGATTATCCCGAATAATATCGCTCAGTGCATCGTTAGTCAGCCGGGTGAGATATTCGGTATCTGACTTACTATCACCACTCAAAGACATTGAGATTGGCTCGTGTACATGTATTGTAAATCGCGCCTGACTTTTGTGGCGCTGGATAGAAAGTGGCACAACAGGGACGTCAAACTTCAAGGACATTTTAGCTGTGGCCAGGCCAGTCATGGCATCATGCCCCAGAAAGGGAATTGGCACGCCCTCATTCAACTTCTGATCAATCAGCATACATACCGACAACCCATCGCTTAGCGATCTGAGCATGGCACGACTGCCACGCTTGTTCTTCGGTATTTGATATCGAGACATGACACTTGCACGCAAGCTTATGATTTTTTCGTCAATCAGCGGATTATTTGCTGAACGATATACAATCGCGCATTTGAGACCCGCCCGATAAAGAGTTATCGGCATCACTTCCCAGTTGGCTATGTGACCTGAAATGAAAATGACAGGCTTGCCGCTTTCTTTCAACGCCTCAAGGCGCTCTGCATTTTCAACCTCTACACGGGACCCTTCCGTAAACGGCACAAATTCTTCAAGATGTGCGTACTCAGCGACTGTGCGCCCAAGGTTTTCCCATGCCTCACTTAAAATAGCTTTGTTTTGTTCGGGTGTATTGTCCGGGTAGACCAGTTGCAGGTTAGCCATACCCCTTTTCTGCACACCGGCAAACAACGGGCCTATGCGCTTCAACAGGCCACCCATGAACCCGGAGGCCCGGTCCACATTCATCATCCGGAAAAGACGAAACATGACGCTCATAAGGCCTGCTTCAACCCGGTGCATGAATGTTACATCCATATTGCTGCGCCGATCAGGCAGATCGACTGCAGCATCCCACCGGGCTGGATCCTCAGGATCAGAAATGAAGCTGGCAGATGTCTCGGCCATTCAGAACAAACTTTCCAGAAGCGACGTCAAGAGCTCTTTATTATCAACTTGCATCCGAACGGGCAATGTCGTGACCTGCGTCTGTAAATCATGCGGCAGGCGGACATGATCCTTCTGCGTCGTCAGGAGAGTGGCTTCATGCTCACTCGCCAGAGCCTGCAAGCCCGCCAGATCATCTTCAGTGAAAGCATGATGGTCCGGAAAATCTTTCGTTCTGACCAGTTCGTATCCCACCTGGCGGGCGGTTCGGTAGAATTTCTCAGGCCTACCGATCCCGCAAAAAGCCACAACGCGTTGCCCTGTCGACAGGGGCATTTCTGCTTCCAACCAGCATCGAAGAACAGGTTTTTCTCCTGCCCATTCCAGAAGTGACTCGGGCACAGCTGCTTTTTGCTCCGGTAAAACAAAAACTACCGCTTCGGCGCGCGTTAAGGCACTAGCGGGCTTTTCGCGTAATGGACCTGCCGGAAAAACCTTCCCGTTCCCAAATCCCGTGTCAGCGTCGACGAGCAGAAAAGATAGATTTTTGTAAAGTGCCGGATTTTGGAAACCATCATCCATTATGAGCAACTCTGCATCACTATCGGAAAATGCCAGCCTCGCACCTTGTGGCCTGTCTGATGAGACCACAACAGGCCCGACAGATTTCAGAAGTTGCGCCTCATCACCACTTTCTCGCGCTGTGTGCTTATCACTTAAGAGCGTCGGAGCTTTCAACGCGCCACCATAGCCTCGAGTTAGAAAAATCACAGATCTTTCCATGTCGCGTAAATGTTCCGCTAGCATGATTGCAAAAGGGGTTTTGCCAACTCCGCCCATGCTCACATTGCCCACACAGATAACGGCCTTATTGGCCACAAACGGCCTGGCAGATCTAATTTTTCGTCTGCCAATGAAGTCATAAATAGCTGCAACAGGAGATAGAATCACCGCTGCCGGGTGCTTGCTGCCGTCAGGGTCTTGCCAGAATTCAGGCGGTGAAATCATGCAGCATCCTGTGGGGCAGGCAGCAAAGGGGTTAGAGCCTCAACAATATCTATCAACACTTCTTCAGCATTTTCCTCTGCCCAGGAGCGAGCCCTGTCAGCCATGGCATCACGGGTCATTTCGTCAGTCAAAAGACGAATCAAGGCTGCTGCAAGATCACGCTCATTACGAACCAGCGCTGTACCGCCCGATGCTCTCATATCCCTATACGTCTCGGTAAAATTAAACGTGTACGGCCCATACAATATAGCAGAGCGCAATCGTGCCGGCTCCAGCGGATTGTGCCCTCCGGTTTCAACAATACTGCCGCCAACAAAAGCGACGTCGGTGAGGCGGTAAAAAAGGCCAAGTTCACCGAGTGTGTCAGCAAGGTAAATTTGCGTCTTAGCAGTGATCTCCTCTCCGACAGAGCGTTGAGACAATGCCAGCCCCCGCTCACGAATGAGATGAGCAATTTCATTTCCACGCTCAGGGTGGCGTGGCGCAATTATGGTCAGCAGGTCTGGGAAGCGCTCTGAGACACGCAGATGCGCATCCAGAATAAACTCCTCTTCACCCGGATGCGTGCTGGCGGCAAGCCAGCGCGGGCGTCCCTGTACCTTTTCCTGCAAAGCTGACAGGTCACCATCGTCAGCGGGTAACGCCGGCGCAGCCATTTTGAGGTTGCCAAACATTTCGACATCCCCTCTGCTGAGTTCTGACAAACGCTCCTGATTTGGCATATCCTGAGCTATACGCACACGGAACGCAGACAAAAGTGCATGAATAGCATCAGGCCGCTGCTTCCAGCTATTGTATGACTTTGGTGAAATGCGGCCATTGACGAGCGCCATATTGATCTGCCGCGCATTAGTCATCTGAATCAGGTTCGGCCAAAGTTCCGACTCAACAAACATGGCAACATCGGGTTGCCAGTGATCCAGAAACCGGCGCACATATGCCGGATGATCCAAGGGCGAAAACTGGTGAAAAGCGTTATCCGGAAGCCGTGACACCATCAATCGGGCAGAAGTGACGGTTCCCGAGGTAACAAGGAAGACCAGGTCTTTACGTAAAACTGAAAGTCGTTCGACCAGGGGAAGAATTGACAGGCTTTCTCCCACGCTGGCACCATGGATCCATACAAGGGGGCCGTCCGGTCGCTCTATTGACGCGTGGCCGCGCCTTTCATTGACGCGGTTCGGATCTTCCTTGCCCCGTTTCAGCCGATGCTTGAGTGTAAGATCCGCAAGCGGGCCCATCATACCGGAGGCGGCACGATAAGTGCGCAAGGATAGCGCGTTTCTCTGTTTATCTTCACCAGTCATGAGGAGGATACGGTCTTCCTGTCATCCGCAGGAGAAGAAGCCATTTCCACCTCTTGCGCGAAATGTCCCATACGGGCATCGGCTTCACGTGTCACCTTCTGGAGAGCCTGTTCGATTTTCTGCCGGGCCTCCTCTTCATCCCCATCCACAATAATCGGATCACCATAGACATAGCAGCCTCTCGAAAAAGGCAGCGGAAAATGGAACCGATCCCAGGTTGAGAAGAAGTGCGCACGTCGCACGGCAAAAGCAGCAGGATACACAGGTACACCAGAAAGTTTTGCCAGTTGTACGATACCGGCATGGCACTTCTCGCGTGGCCCCCGTGGGCCATCCGGCGTCAGACCGACACCTTCCCCGCGGCGCAGAGCTTTGAGTAATGTACGTAGTGCGTTGGAGCCGCTTTTATTCTTGGCTTTTTTGCGCGGATTGCGGGCGGAGCCTCTGGCAAAGGAAATGTCGAAGCCCTTCACAGCGCGCGCGATCAGTTCTCCGTCGCGGTGTTCAGAAATCATGAACCAGAAACGCTTCGGGAACAGGCGACGCTGATCAACCATCATCAGAATGCGGCTGTGCCAGAACACAACGATCATGCCCTTGTCATTGGTACGGGCCTGCTCAAAATTCTCCTGCCCGATTACTTCCCAGCGGGTCGTCACGCGGATTAGACGTATCCAGGCTGGTACAATGATACCAAGGCACCAGGCGAGAAAAGGGTTGGGTTTTGAAGACTTAATGGCCATGCAATGAGGCTACCCTGAACTTGAATTGCAGCTTATAGACGCTTGCCATCACCCTGACAAAGGCTGATCGCAAAAGATTAGCAGAACCACTGAACCGCTGTTTGCATTTCCCGGCGGGGCAGCACATGTTGCGGCCTGCATATGATGGGCCAGATATAAAGAAAAAGATGAGACGGGGCGTGCTGGAAAGCGCAAACGACAACAAACAGGAGAGAAGTCCACCCGGACTCGCCAGGAGATTATGGCGCGACTATATGTCGACCTATACGCCGCAACTGCTGGCCGCCTTCGGTTTCATGATACTCCTTGCCGCAGCAAGTGCCGCGTTCCCTCTGCTAACAGAATGGATTTTTGCCGGCTTTACCGGTGGTCAGGGCGCAGAAGCCACCGCGAGTTCAGTTGCAACGGAGACTTCAAATCCTGCTCTGGAACGCGTCATGTTGATCGGCCCACTGGCAATGTTCGGGGTTGGTGTTGCTATGGCAGTTACCTCCTATCTTTATGCCATTATGAGCCAGACAGCGGCCATCGGCACATTACGGGACCTGCAAAAAGCCATGTTCCGGAACTTCCTGACCTATGATTACGCCCAAAGCCGCGAAGATGGCGCCGGTCAACTTGTCTCGAGATTTACGAACGATACGACAATACTGCGGGAAAGCCTGACCAGGGCCCCCAATGCGGTCCGAGATATTCTGCTTCTCATCACTTATTGTGGTGTTATGATCTACACTGACTGGGTGTTGTTCATGGTTGTGCTGCTGATTTACCCGACAGTCGGCTTACCGGTGACCTGGCTTGGTAAATATCTGCGTCGTTTTGCGGCCCGCGTACAAGATCAGATCGGTGATATGACCAGCCAACTGACCGAGAGCATGCGCAGTGCCCAAATGGTGAAGACCTACAAACTAGAGGACTATGAGCAGAAACGCGCTGATGAGTCATTCGATGAGCGCCGGGATCTATTACTAAAAGTTGTTCAAACCCGCGCTGCCAATGAACCGCTTATAACGCTGATCGGCTCTATCGCTGTGGCCTTTATTGTTGGCATCGCAGCATGGCGCATCTCCACTGGAGAACTGGACACGGAAAGCCTGATCGCCTTTATCATCACCCTGACCTTACTCTCGGCGCCTGCCCGTGGCCTTGGCACGATCAACGCTGTTCTGCAGGAAGGCTTTGCCGCACTGGAGCGTATTTATTGGGTCATCGATCGCCAGCCACACATAACAGATACCCCAGACGCAAAAGAAATCCTTACTGACGAGCAGCAAACCGCACTGCCAGTTGCTTTTAACAATGTCAGCTTCTCGTATGGCGGGAACGAACAGGCTTTGCAGGATTTCACGCTTGATATTGAAGCAGGTCAGACGGTTGCACTGGTCGGCGAGTCCGGGGCAGGAAAATCAACTGTCTTCAATCTCTTGCCACGACTTTACGAAGCAACATCAGGTACGATTAAAATCAATGGTCAGAATATCAGAGACGTAACCCTTTCTTCCCTAAGGAATCAGATCGCACTGGTAACGCAGGAAGCAATCCTGTTCGATGATACGATCAGCAACAACATTCTGTTTGGTCGAGAGAATGCATCCGGCGAAGATGTCATTGACGCCGCCAATGCCGCTGCCGCCGATGAATTCATCCGTGAACTTGATAAAGGTTACGAAACACGCGTCGGCGACGCCGGCAGTAACCTGTCTGGCGGTCAACGCCAGCGTATCGCGCTTGCCCGGGCATTCCTGAAAGATGCTCCGATCCTGCTCCTGGACGAGGCAACGTCCGCTCTTGACGCAGAATCAGAGCGCAAGGTTCAGGAAGCATTGGCGCGGCTTGCCAAGGGCCGCACGACCATCGTTATTGCCCACCGACTATCAACGATCCGTACCGCAGATAAAATCGCAGTCATGGACAAGGGTCGTATTGTTGAATTAGGCAGCCACGAGCAACTTCTGTCCGCAGCCGGGATCTATGCGAGATTGTCAGCCCTTCAATTCACAGATGGATGAGTGCTAGCTGGTCGAGACAGACTAATAGTCTTTGTTAACTGCAAGCGCCTTGTGCTGCAACACTGACCCCAGCAGAAGCTGCCGTACACGCATTACTGTACGTCTTGCCGTCACAGCCACAGACAGGACGGTATTCCCGTGTGCAGATTTGCGGGCGCGTCGTACATACACCGGCACGATCTGCCATCCCGCAACTGCCAACCGGCATCGCGCAATAATCACTATTCAGGTTGCATTCGACACCAGCAATACCAGCGCAAGCTTGGCCAGTTGCAGCTGGCTGATCTGATTGTAGCGCATCACGGTGGCGATCACTCATGCACGCGCCTAACAGGATCAGAGCAGACATGAATATTGCGACGCGCGTCATCTTATTATCAATTGTCTGACATTTCCGGTACAACCAGCTGAGCATCAAGCAAACGGTCGCGCCATTTCAAGCTCCAGTGCACATGCGGGCCCGTAGCGCGGCCTGTGGCACCAACAGCACCGATGACATCGCCTTTCTGAACCCGCTGGCCAGCTTCGACATCAACGCGGGACATATGCAACAGCGCACTCTCAAGCCCCTGCCCGTGGTCAATGAAGACAAGCCCCCCTTCAAAGTACATGTCATCTTCAGCAAGGGTCACAATGCCATCAGCCGGCGCCCGCAGGTCAGTACCGGTCGGAACAGCGACATCAACACCGGAGTGAAAGCGCCGTGGAACGCCGTTCAGTATCCGTTGTGAGCCAAACACACCACTTATCCGCCCACGAACAGGCCACTCAAAACCACTGACCCAGTCAGCCTGTTTCTGCATATTCTCGCGAGCAGCATTTTTTAGCTCGATACCGCGAACAATCTTCTGTTCTTCTTCAGGGGTAAACTGATTAACCTTATTATCCGGCAAGCCATCAATACGTTCGATTTTAAAGTCCCGCGGTTCAATATTCAAGGTTTGCGGCGCCAGGATTGTACCATCGGGATAGGTAATACGCAGAACAGCTGTTTCTGGATGGTCCCGGTTGAAGCCGAAGATGAAACGTCCTTCTTCATCCACATCTAAGGTCATATCATCAAGCATGACTGTTGAGCCGGGCATGGTTTCGCCAATAATCAAGCCACCTTGCGCAAAGTCACCCGCGAGGGTGGGCGGCGTAATACCGCCATCTGGTCTGATCTCACTGGTATCAAGCTGCGCCACTTTCATATCCATCATCAGCGAGCCTTCACCGAGACTGTCGGTTGAACTCGACAGGCCTGCCTCACGCATGAGGTCTTTCATGCTGGTGGCGGTATTGTTGACCTTTACCTCATCTTCAGGCGTTGCAATCAGCGTTTCAGCGCTGGCAAAACCGAGCATCAAAGGTGAAGTGAGGGCCGCAATCAATACAGCGTAACGGGTAAGGTACATGCGATTTACCTCCTGTCAGGTATTGAGCTTACCGTCGGAATACATAGCTTCAGCAGCAATATGCGCATTCAGATATGCTTCCTGGCGGTCAACGCTCCAGTAGCGCAAAGACTCCAGTGGAATCTGCTTGCCGGTCACAGCGCACAGCACAAAGCTGCCATGTTCGATAATGGCAAACTCGCCGTCCAGATATTCGAGTACAGCTTTACCGCTGCCAAATGAGTCGAGTGGATTCATGCCTTTAGCCTAACCTCGCACGCAGAAAAAAGCGAGCATACACTGCGTTACAGGTCTGTCAGGCTCAGATTTTCAACGAATTGCTGCCAGATTAACGGTTTCACCACCTAATAGACGTAAAAAGCCAGTCATATCCTCTTATAACTAGGTGCAGGACATGACAGAACAAAACCAGAAGCAGGGCCCCAAGGTTTCCAAGGAGTACAAGAAAGCTGCCGATTTTGCGGAAAAGGCTTTCGCTCATATTGAGGAACATCAGACCCCCGCTTATCCAAGCACTTACGCTTTCTGGTACAGCTATGTCTCTCGCTCCAATGAGGACATGGTGCGCAAGGTCGACGAAACTCTGGAAAAAACCGGCAGCCTCAGCGTCTATGATATCAACCAGTTACATGACAAATTCCTGTCTGCAGAGGACGCTGAAAAGCGTCGTAGTGAGCAGATTGGTAATGACTTTGAGAAGGAAATGGTCAGTGTCATGCGACTTGTGCAACAAAGCATGACGAGCAGTGACAGCTATTGCAGTTCTCTTGACGCAGCGCAGGAAAAGCTGCCTGAAGCCGTTTCTCCGGAAAAAATCAGTGAAATCGTTTCCTCCCTGATTGAACAAAACAGGGAAATGAAAGAGATGACTGAATCCCTGAATGACGGGTTACAGAAATCTCAAAACCAGATTCACGAACTCAACGCACAGTTGGCAAAAGCCCGCGATGAGAGCATGCGTGATGGCCTTACAAAACTGGCTAACCGTCGCAATTTTGATATCAGCCTTGCTCGCGAGATTAAAACTGCGCGTGAGAATGGCACCGATTTAACGCTGGTGCTCGCTGATATTGATCACTTCAAGAAAGTGAATGACACTTATGGCCATCAGGTAG
>JALEGM010000156.1 GCA_022763145.1 Aquisalinus sp.
AGAGCGCGATGAGTTTGTAGATCGCCTCGTCGCGATCAACCGTGTGGCCAAAGTGGTCAAGGGTGGTAAGAACTTTGGCTTTGCCGCACTTGTTGTTGTCGGCGATCAAAAAGGTCGCGTGGGCTTCGGCAAGGGTAAGGCCCGCGAAGTACCGGAAGCTATCCGCAAGGCATCACAGGAAGCAAAACGCAACTTAGTGCGTGTTCCATTGCGCGAAGGCCGTACACTTCATCACGACGCTGAAGGCCGTCATGGTGCAGGCAAAGTTGTCTTGCGCACAGCGCCTCCAGGTACTGGCGTTATTGCTGGTGGTCCAATGCGTGCTGTTTTTGAATCACTGGGTATCCAGGATATCGTGGCGAAATCTATTGGCACATCCAACCCTTACAATATGGTTCGTGCGACAGTTGATGCGTTGAAGAACCAGAGCAACCCGCGTGCGGTCGCTGCACGTCGTGGACTCAAGGTCTCTGACATTATTGGTCGCCGCGCTGAAGCCCAACAAGACGCCTCAACGGTTGACGTTGCCTGAGGCTGAGGGAGTTTATCATGGCAGAGAAGAAAACCATCAAAGTACGCCAGACCGGCAGCCCAATCCGTCGTCCGCAGGATCAGCGTGCAACGCTTGTTGGTCTTGGTCTGAACAAGATTGGCCGGGAGCGTGAGCTTGAAGACACACCGGCCATCCGTGGCATGATCCACAAAGTCCGCCACATGGTGGAGATTGTAGAAGAGTAAGCCGTTTCTGCGGTTCAATAGGCGAGGCGGTGCTCTTGAGGCGACCCGTCGCAAGTCGAGAGGAAAATATGAGACTCAACGAATTATCAGACAACCCAGGTGCCCGTAAGCCACGCAAACGTGTGGGTCGTGGTGTTGGTTCCGGAACAGGCAAAACCGCTGGACGCGGTGTAAAAGGCCAGAAATCTCGCTCAGGTGTAGCAATCAAGGGTTTCGAGGGCGGCCAGATGCCGATCCACATGCGTCTGCCCAAGCGTGGCTTCAACAAGCCAAACCGTGCGAAATATGCAGAGCTGAACCTTGGTCGCCTGCAGCAGGCAATCGACGCAAAAAAAATTGATGCCGGTTCAAAGATTGATGCGGCTGCCCTCGTGGCTGCCGGCGTTCTGAACAAGGCCTATGACGGTGTGCGTCTTCTTGGCCGTGGCGATATAACAGCCAAAGTCGAGCTGGAAGTCGTTTATGCATCAGCTTCTGCGCGCGCTGCAGTAGAGAAGGCTGGCGGCTCCGTCAGCACAACCCGTCCTGAGAAAACAGAAGGGTAAGAGGTTTTACGCATGTGGCATTGCAGGGTTGCAGTTCGTTCCTCTCAGCGCCACATGGAAACCTTCATTATAGCCTAATACTTCAGGACATAACGCCGTCATGACATCAGCCGCCGAACAGTTTGCCTCCAACATGTCTCTCAGCTCATTTGCAAAGGCAGATGAGCTCAAGAAAAGGTTGCTTTTCGCGCTTGGTGCTTTGGTTGTCTACCGCCTTGGCACGTACATCCCGATCCCTGGCGTGGATGCTGAAGTATTCGCGCAGGCATTCGGTAACCAGAGTGGCGGTCTCCTCGGCACGTTCAACCTGTTTGCCGGTGGTGCCGTTGAGCGTATGGCAATTTTTGCTCTTAACATTATGCCCTACATTTCGGCGTCGATCATCATGCAGATGATGGCAGCGATCATTCCATCGCTCGAAGCGATCAAGAAAGAAGGCGAACAGGGGCGCCGCCAGATCAACACTTATACACGCTACCTGACTGTGGCGCTTGCAGCACTGCAAGGTCTTTTCATTGCCCAGACGCTCATGGCACCTGGAGCAGATGGCCAGACTGCTGCCATCAATCCCGGCATTTTCTTTCTGTTCACAACAACTGTTACGCTCGTTGGCGGCGTGATGTTCCTGTTGTGGCTTGGGGAGCAAATCACCTCCCGGGGCATCGGCAATGGTGTCTCGCTCATTATTTTCGCAGGTATCGTTGCTGAATTACCGCGTGCTCTTGCTGGCATGTTCTCTCAGGCGAGAACAGGCGTATTACCTGTTGGTGTTCTGTTGGTAGTCGGCGTTATGGCTGTCGCTCTGATTGCTTTCGTGGTTTTCATCGAGCGCTCTCAACGACGTCTTCTTGTGCAATATCCACGTCGTCAGCAAGGCAACCGTATGGTGCAGGGCGAGAAGTCCCATTTGCCGCTGAAACTTAACACGGCTGGTGTGATCCCGCCTATCTTCGCTTCTTCCTTATTATTCCTGCCAGCGACAGCTGTCGGTGCTGTGGGTGAAGATGCGCCAACATGGCTGTCCAATCTTGCCAGCACTTTCTATCCTGGTCAGCCGGCTTATATGCTGACTTATGCTGCTGGCATTATCTTCTTCTGCTTCCTGTACACTTCCATCGTTTTCAATCCGTCGGACACCGCGGACAACTTGAAGAAATATGGTGGCTACATTCAGGGCTATCGCCCCGGTGCACGCACGGCAGAGTATATCGACTTCGTCTTGACCCGATTGACTGTTATTGGCGCTGCCTATCTGACCTTTGTCTGTCTCCTGCCAGAGATTTTGCGCAGCCAGGTGTCGGGTATTCCGGTTTATCTCGGCGGAACTTCCTTGCTCATTGTGGTGACCGTAACGCTGGATACCGTCCAGCAAATACAAGGTCATCTTCTGGCGCAGCAGTATGAAAGCCTCATCAAGAAGTCCAAACTGAGAGGAGGGCGGCGATGATCCTGATTTTTCTAGGCCCTCCAGGCGCTGGTAAGGGGACACAGGCGAAGCTGATCTCTCAAAAGTTTGGCATCCCGCAACTTTCGACCGGTGATATGCTCCGCAGTGCTGTCGCAGCCCAAACTGAAATTGGCAAGAAAGCCAAAGCTATCATGGACGCTGGTAATCTTGTCTCAGACGAGATTGTTGCTGGTATCGTCTCCGATCGTATTGAAGAGGATGACTGCAAACCTGGTTTCCTGCTTGATGGTTTCCCACGGACAGTAGTTCAGGCTGAAATGCTGGACGCGATATTAGCTGACAAAGGTCGTCAGCTTGATGTCGTGCTTGAGTTGAAGGTTGATGAAGAGGCGCTGGTTGAGCGTCTCAATAACCGGATTGCGGAAACAAAAGCTGCAGGCGAAGAAGTACGTGCTGATGACAACGAGAAAACTTTCCGTCATCGCTTGAATGTATATCACGAGCAGACTGCGCCATTGATCCCTTATTATGAGGGCAAGGGTCTGCTTAAAGAAGTCAATGGCATGGCCTCGATTGATGCTGTATCGGCTGAAATCGATGGCATTTTTGAGGAACTGGAAAAGGCATAATTTTCGCTGATTCCAGCTTGAATTGAGTTGACGGGCGCGGTGCGATAGCTATAGAAACCGCATTTCGCCCAAACGTAGTGTGCGTGGCCTTTTGGCTGCAATAAATTGGGAAAATCCCTTGAGAAAGGGATGTATCGAGAAGAGGTATTAAAGTGGCCCGTATCGCTGGTGTGAACATTCCAACAGCCAAACGTGTGCCGATCGCGCTGACTTATATTCACGGGATTGGTTCTGCGAAGGCGAATGAAATCTGTGACGTTGTGGGCATTGACCACGCGCGTCGTGTCCATGAATTGTCTGACGCGGAAGTTCTCAAAATCCGTGAGACAATCGACGAAAAGTATACTGTTGAGGGTGATCTTCGTCGTGAAGTCGCAGTGAATATCAAGCGCTTGATGGATTTGGGCTGCTACCGTGGTCTACGCCATCGTCGTCACCTGCCTGTGCGTGGTCAGCGTACACATACAAATGCGCGTACACGCAAGGGGCCTGCTCGCCCGATTGCTGGCAAGAAGAAGTAAGAGGGTATTATGGCAAAGGCACCTCAGGCGCGCGTTCGCCGCAGAGAAAGAA
>JALEGM010000157.1 GCA_022763145.1 Aquisalinus sp.
AAAACAGGGAATTAAATGAAAAGGCATGCGCGCAACAAACGTTGTGACCCGAGGCTTGCTTCAAATATCCAGTTCTTCCGTGACGAACTCGGCGTTCTCCTGAATGAAGATGAAGCGGGGTTCGGCTTTTTTGCCCATCAGCCGCTCAACCAGATCAAGTACATCGTCCGTCTTGTCCTCCGGGATCACCACGCGGGCGAGGGCACGGGTGGCCGGGTTCATGGTGGTCTCTTTCAACTGCTGCGGCATCATTTCACCGAGGCCCTTGAAGCGGGAGACATCAATCTTCGCGCCTTTCTTGAACTCTGAGGCAATCAGCTTTTCACGATGCTCCTCATCTGTGGCGTAGACGGACTTGCCGCCGGATGAGAGCTTATAAAGAGGTGGTTGTGCCAGATAGAGGCGGCCTTCGCGGATCAGGTCTGGCATGGTGCGCTGGAAGAACGTGATGAGCAGGGCCGCGATATGGGCACCATCCACATCCGCATCCGTCATGATAATGACTTTTTCATAGCGCAGGTTTTCAACATCAAATGTTGACCCCATGCCGGCGCCAAGAGCCTGGGTGATATCCTGAATCTCCTGATTGGCGTTGATCTTGTCGCGGGTCGCGGAGGCAACATTCAGGATTTTACCACGCAGGGGCAGGATCGCCTGGGTCTTCCGGTTACGCGCCTGTTTGGCGGAACCGCCAGCAGAGTCGCCCTCAACGAGGAATATCTCGGTGCCTTCCGCAGCCTGTTGCGAGCAGTCCGCCAGTTTGCCGGGCAGGCGGAGTTTGCGGGTGGCGGATGCGCGGGCAACTTCCTTTTCCTTGCGGCGGCGGATGCGCAAGTCAGCTTGTTCGATTGTCCAGCTCAGAAGGTTATCTGCCTGCTGACGATGGCCCGCAAGCCAGTGGTCAAATTCTGCCCGGATTGCGGCATCGGTCAATTTCTGGGCTTCTGTAGTGGCCAGTTTATCTTTGGTCTGGCCCTGAAATTCAGGGTTTGAGATGAAGACGGACAACATGGCACCGGATGTGCCCATGACATCCTCTGCCGTAATACTCGTAGCCTTTTTATTGCCGACAAGGTCGGCGTAGGCTTTGAGGCCGCGCGTGAGAGCCGAGCGCAGGCCCTGTTCATGGGTGCCGCCTTCAGGTGTGGGGATCGTGTTGCAATAAGAGTTGGTAAAGCCATCCGCCATTTGCCCCCCGGGCATGGCAAAGCCAGCACCGCCCCAGACAACAGCCCACTCCACGGTGCCGTGACCGCCTTCGCGCTCCACTTTTCCGGCAAAGATTTCGTCAGTGACAGTCGGCTTCGTGCCAACGATGGAGGCCAGGTAGTCCTTCAGTCCATTGACGAATTTGAAAGTTTCTTCAGGTGGTGTCGGATCATCCTTGGCGATGAGGCCTTCCGCACACTTCCAGCGTATTTCCACCCCCCCGAAAAGGTATGCCTTTGAACGGGCCATGCGGAACAGGCGGGCAGGCTTGAAGCTAAGCTTCTTGCCGAATATCTCCGGGTCTGGATGGAACGTCACGGATGTACCGCGGCGGTTATGCGCTTCGCCGACTTTCTTCAGGGTCGAAGTGGGCAAGCCTTTGGCATAGGTCTGGCGGTAAAGGGTGCGATTGCGGGCAACTTCTACTGTCAGGTCGTCTGAAAGCGCGTTGACGACTGAGATGCCAACACCATGCAGACCGCCTGAAGTGGCATAAGCCTTGTTGGAAAATTTACCGCCAGCATGAAGCGTCGTGAGGATAACCTCGAGGGCCGATTTTTTCTTGAACTTTGGGTGCGGATCAACAGGGATGCCGCGACCATTATCGGTGACGGTCAGGTGACCGTTTTCATGCAGCTCTACCTCAATGCGGCTGGCGTGACCCGCAACGGCTTCATCCATGGAGTTATCAAGGACTTCGGCAAACAGATGATGCAGGGCTTTTTCATCCGTACCCCCGATATACATGCCGGGGCGCTTGCGCACAGGCTCCAAGCCTTCAAGGACTTCAATATCCTTGGCGGTGTATTCGTCGCCGCCGAACATGTCTTTGGTGGCAGTTTTTTTGGTGGATTTTTTAGCGGCCGCGCGCGCCATAGACGGAACCCTCAACTAACACACAAACCAGTCTCTTAAGCGGTTTCGTTGTGGCTCAGCAAGAGCGAGTTCAGATAAATGGGACTAATGGAATGTCGCGGCGGAAGCGGCCTTCGCAGCGCAGCAACTGCGCTTCGTATTTTGATGCCATAGTGGCGACAACGCTTGCGCGGCGGCGCACTTCCGGCTTGCGCTTCCAGCTACCACGCATATAGCCGCCAGCACCCTCATGATAAGCGAGATACTGGCTGTAGGCATCATCGCGTGAGATGCCAGCGCGGCGGGCCGAGCTGTCTACGTACCAGCCGATGAAGTCAGTCGCGTCAGCAAAATTCTTGCGGCTGGCCGTTCGGTTGCCGGTTTTCTTCCGATACTCTTCCCAGGTGCCATCCAGCGCCTGTGCGTAACCGAGGGCAGAAGAGGGGCGTTTGCCTGGCAGCACCCAGAGAAACTTGCCACGTTCAGGTCTGGCCTTCCGGTCGAAAGAGGATTCTTTGCGGATGAAAGCGAGTTGTACTTCAATCGGCACGCCCCATTTGCGTTCGACCTTGCTTGTTGCACGATACCAGCTGCGATTTTCATCAAAAATTGCGCAGGCATTGGTCTGATCTGAAGGCGGCGTTGAAGTGCAGGCTGAGAGGCCAGTGATCACGATCAAAAATAGGGCTGTCAGTCTTGTGAGGCTCATCAGGGTATTCTGGCAGATTATCCTGAAAAAAGATTTACCAGCGTGTTTTATGACCCAGCCCATAAGAAAAGGCGGCACCAGATGGTACCGCCTCCGTCATTCTTAAAAAATGGCGATCCTTACACGCTGTAATACATCGCAAACTCAACAGGGTGAGGGGTCGTTTCAAACCGCACCACTTCTTCCATTTTGAGCTCGATATAAGCATCAATTTGATCGTCGTTGAAGACGTTGCCCTTTTTCAGGAAGTCACGATCTTCATCGAGGGCTGTCAAAGCTTCGCGCAGTGAGCCACAAACTGTCGGGATGCCTTGTACCTCTTCTGGCGGCAGGTCATAGAGGTCCTTATCCATTGCTTCGCCTGGATCAATACGGTTTTCGATACCGTCAAGGCCTGCCATGAGCAGTGCAGAGAAGGTCAGATATGGGTTGCCAGATGCGTCCGGGAAGCGTGTCTCAAGACGTTTTGCATTTGGTGAAGACACCCAAGGAATACGTACAGAAGCAGACCGGTTACGGGCAGAGTAAGCCAGCATAATCGGGGCTTCAAAGCCTGGTACCAGCCGCTTGTACGAGTTGGTTGTCGCGTTAGAGAACGCGTTAATGGCGCGCGCATGTTTGATGATGCCGCCAATATAGTGCAGGCACGTTTCAGAAAGGTCTGCATAGCGATCACCAGCAAAAGCCGGTTTGCCGCCATTCCAGATGGATTGGTGCACGTGCATGCCGGAGCCGTTATCGTTATAGACCGGTTTTGGCATGAACGTAGCCGTTTTGCCATATGCGGCTGCAACCTGGTGCACGACATATTTATACATCTGCAAACGGTCAGCCATTGTTGTCAGGGTGGAGAATTTCATACCCAATTCATGCTGTGAGGGGGCAACTTCGTGGTGATGCTTCTCAGGTTCCAGGCCCATTTCCGCCATAACCGTCAGCATTTCCGAGCGCAGGTCCTGGCCAGAATCAACAGGTGGCACAGGGAAATAACCACCTTTCGGGCCAGGGCGGTGGCCAAGGTTGCCACCTTCATAATCTGTGCCGGAATTATAAGGACCTTCGCTTGAGTCAATGGCAAAGCCTGTACCGTTTTGATCAGTCGTCCAGCG
>JALEGM010000158.1 GCA_022763145.1 Aquisalinus sp.
CGCCCTCTTTTTCAATATGACGCAGCTTGATTTCGATTGTGCGGCGCATGTTCTCCTCGGCGCCCTCCATCTCATATTCGGACATATCCATCTCGGCCATGGCTTCAGCCAGCTTCTCTTCTGCCCGCGCAAGCTGCTCATCGATGCGGGCCCGTTCCTCTTTAGAAAGGTCGTCATAGCCAAGAACGACGCGCTCGCCGTCAACCACTTTCATGATGTGGACTTCTTTCTTGATGTCCATCTCTTGCCCGTGGTCGCCTGTCGCATGGACCCAGACATTAACGTCCTCTTCTTTCTGAGCGGCATCAGCCGTTGCCGATGAAACGCCAGCGGCACTGGCACAGCCGATCATGGCGAAGGCAGATGCTGCAAGCATAAGGCGCAGCGAGCCGGTGAGAGTTGATTGCATGTGAAAATCTCCATTGATGATGTTTTTTATTCTCATTTTTTCGCTCCTTAAGTGTTTTTGTGAGAAAGCTGCTGCGGAGCATGGAGCAGCTTCCACCGGAATGCGGATCGCTGTCAGCAGACTTTCCGCATAACTTTTGCGTGCTTCTGGCGCCGCATCAGCCAGAGCGATTGTGTCACTGCGCAACTCTACTGAAAGCTGCCAGCGCTTAATCAGATCACGCACAAAAGGGCTGAACCAGAACAGTGCCTGCAAAATATAGAACATGTCTGCCCAGAGTGGATCCTTGTGTGTCAGGTGCGCGCGCTCATGGCGCAGCACCATATCGACCTGCTCTGGAGTCAGCGCCTGCAGGAGGTTGCGCGGAAAGACGATTCTCGGGGTCGCCCCGCCAACGGCGAATGGCGACATTTGACGCTCTGTCAGCCAGATATCATGCGCCTGGTCATAAGTAGCATTACGAACAATTTGACGGGTCTGGTATTTACCCGCGAGAAATTTCATGAGAAAAAAGGTTGCTCCCACCCCATACACACCACTGGTTATCAGAAGCATCAGTGGTAAAATACTCTGTGTCGGGATGGCCTCGACTTCTACCGCTGGTAACATGGCCAGTGCGTCAGGCGCTTGTGTACTCCTGTCAGTCGCCAAGGATAAGAGGCCTGACAAGTCCGGCAGAAAACCCGCCGGGAGCAACGTAAATGCAAATATCGCGACCGCCGGGAGACAGGCCACAAGAGCATTGACACGCCAGTAAGCAGGCCAGTTTGCATAAGACGTATTACTGCGAGCATCGGAGGTGGCACATCCCCAGATCAGCGCAGACCAGACAAGAGTAAAGATGATCGCTGCGACAAGAAGGGTCATTCCCCGGCCTCCTCTTTCAATAGCTCTTCAAGTTCTTTCAGTTCTTCCGGCGACAGAATTTTACTTTCTGCGAAGGCGGTGACTGGCAAGGATCCGTCTATTTCGAGCACCCGCGCCGTAAAATCCTTCATCATGCCTGCGATGGTCTTCAGCTTGCTGATCCCCGGGCGAAACACTTTCACGCCGTGTGCGTCGGCTGTGGCAACGAGGCCCTTATCGGCCATGCGCTCCAGCGTTTTACGGGTAGAAGAAAACGACCACTCCAATTCCGCCGCTGTTGCCTCGTGGATTTCCCGCGCGCTCAGCTGGCCTTTGGCCCAGAGCACTTTCAACAACGCATATTCTGTCGGTGATGGTTTCATCCCCAAACCTCGAAATTACCTGTCGCGGGTATGCGACATTTGTCACAAGATGCGCAATGTAACTTTCTGTAAGGTTCGGCCTGGCGCTAATCAGTCACTTCGACGATGATCAAGTCCTGACTTTGGCGATCAGCTTTGTGCTCTATCCGCTGACCTCCAATGTCGTAATTTTTCTCTGGTGGTTCAGCCTGTCCCTACTGGATGATGACTTTCATACCCCGCCGCAGGATGAGGCCTGTGAAAGCTGTCTGGCTAGGCACAGGGTTCAGTCAGATGCCCATGTGGCCCGGGATGAACAGCTGACCTTTAATATCCCTTTGGAAACCCGGTAGAGATGCGAAACCCACTACTGTTTTTTTAAACGGAATTTTCTGCGATTTTTTTTGACCAGCGTTAACCACCTAACACCTTGTTTTGCCTGCCATTCGGCAAAATGTGTCTGAAAAGTGGCTAATTTGCAGGGTTGAGCACCTCACAAAATCGGATATTGTGCAGACTTGCATATTGGGGTCATCAATCCTTGCGGAGGTTTTTGTATGCTTAAAGTATCCACAGGTTTTGCAGTTCTGGCAGTCGCATTGGCAGGTACTGCTGCGGCAGCTGATTATGAACATGAGGCATGGCCGGTTGAGAATAACGGTGAAGGCATTTATGCCTTTACGGACACGGGGAAAGCATCAGCTATCCCGCTTTGCACGGCTTTTTATGCCGCAGACCTGAAAGCGATGGCTGAATTCAACGAACAGAAAACGGCCTACAGTGCTGTCATTGAAGAGCATGCTCAAACCATGTTTACAGCGTATCGCAGCAAGTTCACTGGCAGTGAAGACGATCTGTCTATTCTGACAACAGATATGACATGGCACTTTGGCAATGCCGCTCAGTACGGCAACTATCAAGAGTTTAAAGACTCGGCTAACATGGCTTGTGAGAGTTATGCCGTGAACAACGACGTTGTCACATTTGACTATCTGTCCAGCTTCAATGACGAGCTACTCAGCGCCCTTTAAGTTGAAATGAATTTGTGAACCGCAGTGAGGAGAACCTCGCTGCGGTTATTTTTGCGGTTTCCATCAATTCAGCGAACAAATTTCAGGCAGGCCACGTTTGTGCTCCGCGTCATCCATGCCGTAGCCGACAAGAAATGCCTCGGCCTCCGTTTCAAAAGCCACAAAATCTGCAGTTACTGGTTCGGCACGCTTGGACTTCTTGTCTACAGCAACGCATATCTTCACGTCTGCAGCGCCACGTTCCTCCAGCATTTTGCTAGCAAAATAAAGACTGCGGCCCGAGTCCAGGACATCATCCACGAGAAGAATGCGCTCACCTTCTACAGGTCTGTTAAAATCCTTGATGAGCTTCACCACGCCTGAAGATGTTTGTTTGGTACCGTAGCTGGCCAGCTGGAGAAAATCTATTTTTGCATCCCCGCCGGCGCGATAGACGGCACGTGCAAGATCAGCACCAAGAACAAATCCCCCGGTCAAAATTGGTGCGAGGGTAAAAGACCCCTGGTAATGGTCTGCTATTTCCTGCCCCAGAGCCGCAATGCGCTTAGCAATATCAGCTTCTGAAAAAAGTATCTGCATACGCGGTCACCGCTCCTGCGTCTGCGGGGTCAAAATCTCCCCCGAGCCGCTCCAACCAGATGTTGTACGCTGGAGGTAAAAAGATTGTCCATTCTCCTCACCATCAAGAAGAGGGTCTACCGCCGCCTGTTCAATTTGCACACGCTCTTTTTCCGGTACAATACTGACCGAAAGGGTCGTCGTCCCTTCGGGGGCGAGGCTACGGGTCATAAAGGGAAGCTCCATCTGGGGAACCATCTGCCGTGGTCCAGCTGGCCGGAAGACCCAGCTTGTGAGCGTTTCTCCTTGTGAATTTCTCACTGTCGCACGAACCAATGGTGTGCGCACAGGCGCCTCTCCATTGTGTTGCAAAGCGCCCGTTAACTCGACCACAGCTCCCTGGTCTGACAGGGCGTAACGATAATCTGTATTGATGACATCAACCGGCATTATGCCTTCCGCTAGCCCGGCATAGGCATAAAGCCCGGATGTTTCAGGCCATACTGCGATGATATTCTCGCGCCAGATCACTGGTCCTGCGCCCACAGCCACGCATGCATTAGCCCAGAGGGTCCAGCCCAGCAGACGCAGCGGTGTGAGTTTATTGCGCGCCTTACGTCGCTGTTGCTGGCGCCATTCCGAAACCTTGATGTCCCCAGGGGTGATAACAAGACCTTCTGATCGGGAGCGGCCTGAAAAGCGCTCCAGAATATGCTGGTCAAAAAAGGCACCGATTTGTGAGATTACTCTGATGAGCCCGGCTGCCATTTTCGACAGGAGGCCACGTGGAGGTTCATCCCGCATTCCTGATCCAGGCCGTGCGGTATCCTTTAGCAGGGACTCTAAAGCCGGATTATGCTGCTGCAGAAGGGAAAGTTCATCATGAAAGGGCGACGCACTGCCCCCCGATGACTTCTGCTGTTCAATGAGCCTGGCAATGGGCCCTGCCCCAAGTGCATCTTCCAGTTGCTGATCAATGGCTACAAGCGCGCGCGCGTTCGAAACTGGCTCACATTTGCCTTCAATAATCTGTTCTTCTTCAGCAAGGTCATGATGATCGAACAGGGCCGCAAGCGCCGCACTGCCCGTACTCGCATTCATCGGCCGCGATATCCGCGGTCGGCTACCTTCGTTGAAAGCGGAATGTCTGACAGACTGATAGATATTGTGTCTTTCTGGCGTTTGAGCGCCGACACTCCAGACATGATCGCAGGAAGCACATTTGACAGATCGCCCGTCAGACGGAATCCTGTCGGGCGCAACTTCGTAATGTGTAGAACAAGATGGGCAAGTCAGCAGCATTGGCTCTGGCCTTGCCCAGAATCAGGCTTGTATGCGGCGTGTAAAAAGCCGGTTTGAGAGTGATGACAGAGCCTATCGTCCAATTCAGGAATGCCTGCCTGTCCTATGA